>CALXZR010000021.1 GCA_944393295.1 uncultured Clostridia bacterium | reverse complement strand
CTCCAATTTCTACTATTTTTCTATTTATATTTCTTAAGTCTTCTTCTCCTTGAACAGTTCCTTCTCTAATCAAATACTCATCATTTCCAATTGGCTGTATTTCTAAATAATCATAGTAAGAAGCAATAGCTTCTATCTCCTCTTCTGGTTTTTTATTTAGTACAGCCCTATAAAGCTCACCTGCTTCACAAGCACTTCCTATTATTAATCCTTCTCTATATTTATTTAAAATAGATTTTAAAATTCTTGGTTTTTTATAAAAATAATTTAGATGTGAATAAGAAACTAATTTATATAAATTCTTAAGGCCTACATAATTTTTTGCTATTATGATTATATGGTAAGAAGGAAGTTTCTTAAAATCAGTTTCAAATTTTGTATCAAAATCATCAATTGTTTTTCCTTTTTCTTCCTTAGTTCTTTCTATCATAACTTTAAAAACTTCTACTAAGGTTTTTACATCATCTAAAGCTCTATGTGCTACATCTACTTTTATTTTTAAACTATCTGCAATTATTCCTAATTTATATTTTTTTAAATCTGGAAATATCGCTTTAGCAAGTCTTAAAGTATCTATATATGTATTTTCTAATTTATATCCATATTTTTCAAAATTGTATTTCAAATAACCAATATCAAAATCTGCATTATGTGCTACTAAAACAGAATCACCTATAAAATCTATTATTTTTGGTATTACTTTATCTATTGTTTCTGCATCTTTTACCATATCATCAGTAATATGTGTAATTTCAACTACCTTTTCTGGTATTGGTTTTTCAGGATTTACAAAACACTCAAATTCATCTATAATTTCACCATTTTTATATTTTATAATTCCTACTTCTGTAATTTTTTCTGTTTTGTAAGATATTCCTGTTGTTTCTAAGTCTAAAACACAATATTCTGTATCTAAGCTTTGACCTTTAGAATTAAATACTGAAGGATCTTTATCTGGAACAAAATATCCTTCAACGCCATACAAAACTTTAATATTATCGCCAGTTTTTTCTAAAAGTTTATGTGCATCTGGAAAAGATTGTACAACACCATGATCTGTAATAGCAACAGCATTCCATCCCCAAGAAATAGCTCTTTTTACTAAATCTGCACATGGAGTAATCGCATCCATTTGACTCATTTGAGTATGCATATGAAGCTCAACTCTTTTTTTAACAGCATCATCCATTCTTTTTTCTTTTTTAGTACCTTGAGTTTCTAATATTGTATTTGCCATTATTGTAATTTCTTTAGCAAATTGATCATATTTAGCAATTCCATCAATTTTTAATCCCTTAGATGCCTTTATTCTTTTAGAAACATTTTTAAATTTATCACTATCTAAAAAGGCTTTACAGGTTATACTGCTTGTTCCATCATATACATTAAACATTAAAATAACCTTTTCACCATTTTTTATTTCTCTTGAATCCATTGAATCGGCTATTAATTCTCCATCAATAACTACTTTGTCTGAATCAACAGATATATCTTTAATTTTAATAGGATCTCCTTTTAAGTTCATATTTCTTCCCATTATTAAAGGTGTATCCTTTTCTTCTTCGACTGTTTTCTCAGTCTTAGGTGGTGGAGTAGGTACATTACTAGTATCAGTTTGAGTATTCTTTACTTCTTTGCTTTTCTTTTCCTCTTCTACCTTTTTTTCGTTTGCTTCTTGAGTTGCTTGCATTTTCAAAAATTTTAAAGCTTCTTCTTCTTCCTTTTTTCTTTTTTGTTCTAACATTTCAAAATAATTATCAGCCAAATTTTCTTCAAACTTTACAACATAATTTTCGTTATATATGTTAGAAAAAAGATGCTCTAAACCTTTATCAAATTTTTTTGCAAGCAAAAAATCAGCACCTTTTAGTGCCAATTTTACACATACATTTTTTCCAGAAAGCTCTAATCTGCTTCCTGTTAAAATAGCTTTACTAAAAGGTTCTTTTCTCGTAACATAGTTTATTACATTATTCCATTCATTTTCTATATTTTGTTCTATTTCTACGTCCTTATAGTGAATGTCAATTAATGCTTTATCTACATGAAATCTTTTTGTTAGGTAATTTTCAAAATCCTCCATTTCATTTATATGGATTGGATTAGAAGATTCTACCTCTACTTGCAATTTATTTGTTTTTTTATATAAATTTATATTCTCTATTTGTGCTTCTAATAGAGGATTATCTTTTTGATAATCTACAAATACTTCTTTTATATATTTTTGCATTTTTGCCCCTTATTGTATCCTTATATCCGAATTTTAATCTTTTGTATTTTATTCACCTAAAGCCATTTGCTTTTGTATTATTTCTTTTATTTTTTCATATTCTTCTTTAATATTTTTTATATTATTCATATTTATTGCCGAAGTAATCAATACACCAGATTCAGGATATATTCTAAGATCACCTATTTTAAATATTTTTTGTGAAAAAGTTTGATAATATCCTATATCTTTAACATTTTTATATTCAATTATTTTTTCTTTATCTTTTGATTTGTAAACAATCTTTTTTTCGTAAAAAGTGCAAGTGGTGGTTTCTGCCTTATTTTTTTTACCTCTTAAAACTAATATTACTATAGCAGCAAAAATAACGCTACAAATAAAAAATGCTAAAATTTGTTTTGTTGCAAGCATACTAAGTACAACCAAAATTCCTAAAATTAAATAATCTCCCATTTTTATAAATTCATATCCGAGGAACATATCTCATTTTTAATTCATATAAAACTTTTGTATCAGTTTCTAACTCTTCCTCTTTTAATAATTTCTCATAACATTTATTGCAAATGTCCCCTTCTTTTTTTAGTTCTGCACCACAAATTTTACACTTCATATTTTTTCTCCTTCTACAATATTCTTATTACATCATTAAAAGTTACATATAATGATAACATTATTAAAAATGAAAATCCTAATAATTGTATTTGTGCTTCAGTTTCCTTCTTTAGTGGTTTTCTTCTAATTGCCTCTACAATAATCAGTAATAATCTTCCTCCATCCAGTCCTGGTATTGGAAGTAAGTTAGTTACTCCGAGTGAAATTGAAATTAGTGCCATTAGATAGAAAAATTCATAAATACCATTTGTTTCAACTATCATTCCAGATATTCCAACAGGTCCTACCATTTGATTTGGAGTTACATTTCCTGTAAATAATTCTAATACACTTTCTCCTAAGCTTTCTGCAAAGAACGCTGTTTTCCAAAAAGAATAATATAATTGATTAAAAATTGTTTTGTCAGCTTTTTTCATATAGATGCCTAATCTATATGAAGTAGTTTCGTTTTCTTCATCTACTATTTTTTTTACAGGTATTGTTACTGTTTTTATTTCACCATTTCTTTCTATCTTTAGCTCAGCAGACTCTTTTCCAGCTTCCGCTATTGCAAAATCTATTTGAGATTTTAAATGGATTTTTTCTCCATTTACCTCTTTGATTGTATCTCCTTCTTCTAATACTGCTAAAGCTTCTTTATTTTCTTCATCAACATAATCTATCGTAGTTGAAATATTTTGTACAGTACATTGTAAAATAAAATATATTAGAAATCCAAAAACTACATTTACAACAATTCCTGCCACTGTTATGGCAAATCTTTTAGTTTTACTAGCTTCTAAAAAAGATATTTTTCCATTTTTCTTATCCTTTGCTATTTTTTCTTCTGAATTATTATTTTCAAAGTTTTCGTCATACATATCAACAAAGCCACCTAAAGGTATAGCTCTAATTGAATATTGAATTCCATCTTTATTTTTTGAAAAAATCTTAGGTCCAAAACCAATAGCAAATTCTCTAATTGCAATCTTGCATTTTTTAGCTACTAAAAAATGCCCACCTTCATGTATTAAAACTAGAAAACCTAAAAGAAAAATTACTTTTATAGCACCTATTATAAAACTCAAAACTTCCTCCTAAGAATTAATTTAACCAAGTAATATTATAAAAATAAAATAAGCATATGGAGCAGCAAACATTACACTATCTATTCTATCTATCATTCCACCATGTCCTGGAAATATTTCACTAAAATCTTTTATATCAAATTGTCTTTTAATAGCTGAAGCTGCAAAATCTCCAATTTGACCTATTACACTTAAAATAAAAGAAATTATAGTAATAGTAATATATGAATAAACCTCAACATTTCCAAACTGTTTTAAAAGATATGTATAAATTAAACAAGCAATTATTGCTCCTAAAGTTCCTGCTACACAACCTTCTATAGTTTTATTTGGACTAACTTTACTAAATTTATGTTTTCCAAAATGTTTACCTATTAGGTATGCCATTATATCTGTACCCCAGCTACTTAACAAAAGATACCAAATTAGAATTTTTCCATCTTGTAAGCTACTCTCTCCTGTATTTCCATATAAAACTGGTATAAATACGGTAAATCCAATAATATAGCAAATTCCAATAAAACTCATTGCAATATCTTTAAAAGATATCTTCATATTAGTTAAAATTACATGTAAAAATAACAACAGCAAAATAGTAGGTAATCCTATAATTATTGCTCCAATATAGACCTCACTTGGTATAATATGTAAAAATGCCATTAATATACAACATAAATATCCAATCCATTTGATCATTTTATATTGTAAATTTATACAATGAGCATATTCATAAAAGGCCATTGAAGTTACAATAGCCATTGCAATATCAATAACATAGAAATTTCCAAATACTAAAGCTAGCAAAACAATAGGAAATCCTATTAAAGCTGTCATTATTCTTTTTATATTCATAATTATTCTTCCTTTGCTTTTATTTTCCAACTCTTCTATTTCTTTTTTGGTAAGTTTCAATTACAAAATCTAAATCTTTTTCTGAAAAATCTGGCCAATATTTTTCTAAAAATAAATATTCAGAATAAACACTTTGCCAAGTTAAAAATCCACTACTTCTAATTTCTCCACTTGTTCTAACTATAATATCAGGATCAGGTATTCCTACAGTATATAAATTATTTTGAATAGTTTCTTCTGTTATATTCTCAATTTCTAATTTATTTTCTTTTACTTGTTTTGCTATGCTTTTTACAGCATGAATTATCTCTTGTCTTCCACCATAATTCAACGCTACTATAAATGTTGTTCCTGTATTATTTTTAGTTCTATCAATAGCTTTTTTTATGCTTTCCCTAAGATTTTCAGATAAAGCATTCATATCTCCAATTACTTTTATTCTTATATTTTCAGTATCTGCTCTTTTACTATAATCTGCTAAATAACTTTCTAGAAGTTGCATTAAAGCAGAAACTTCTTCCTCACTTCTTTTCCAATTTTCTGTTGAAAAAGCATAAACTGTAACATATTCTATACCTAATTTATTCGCATATCTTATAGTTTTTTCTAATGTTTCAGCTCCTTTTTTATGTCCAAGTTTAATTGGTAACTTTTTTTCCTTTGCCCATCTTCTATTACCGTCCATAATAATAGCAATATGTTTAGGTTTATTCTCCATATTCATAAAACTTCTCCAAAATTATTTTTATACATTTAAAATTTCTTTTTCTTTATTTGCTAATATTCTATCTATTTCAGCAATATATTTGTCTGTCAATTTTTGAATTTCATCTTCTTTACTTGCTTTTTCGTCTTCTGTTATTTCAGAATTTTTTTGCTTTGCTTTAACATCCTCCATACCATCTCTACGAATAGAACGAATTGCAACTTTAGATTCTTCTGCAATTTTTCTAATATCCTTTACTAATTCTTTTCTTCTCTCTTCAGTTAATTCTGGAAAATTCAATCTAATTACTTTTCCATCATTATTTGGATTTAATCCTATATCAGAAGCTAATATTGCCTTTTCTATTTCTTTTAATATACTTACATCCCAAGGTTGAATAACAATTAATCTAGCTTCTGGAACAGAAATACCTGCTACTTGATTTATTGGTGTTTGAACACCATAATATTCTACTGAAATTTTATTTAAGATAGCTGGATTAGCTCTTCCAGCTCTAATCTCTGATAGATTTTCTTCGTAAACACTTACTGTTTTTTTCATTCTCTCTTCTAACTCGTTCATAAAAACTCCTCTTTCTATAATATAAATTACTCTTATTTTTTTAATTTATTTCATAAATATAAATTTTATTTTACAATTGTTCCAACTTTTTCGCCTTTTACAGCTTTTACTATATTTTCTGGATCACTAATTGCAAATACTAATAATGGAATATTATTATCCTTACACAAAGCTGTAGCTGTTGAATCCATAACTTTTAAATCTTGTGCTAAAACATCTTTATAAGAAATTTCATCATATTTTACAGCTGTTTTATCTATTTTTGGATCTGCAGAGTAAACACCATCTATTGTTTTAGCTAGTAAAATAACTTCTGACTCTGTTTCTGCTGCTCTTAATGCTGCCGCTGTATCTGTTGAGAAAAATGGATGTCCTGTACCACAAGCAAAAATTACAACTCTTCCTTTTGATAAATGCTTTTCTGCTTTTCTTTTTATATAAGGCTCAGCTATTTCTCTCATTTCTATAGCTGTTTGTAATCTTGTGTATACTCCTCTTGCTTCTAGTGCATCTTGTAAAGCTAAACCATTCATTGCTGTTGCAAGCATTCCCATATAATCAGCTGTTGCTCTATCTGCCATTTTTTTACCGTTTTTTAAACCTCTCCAGAAGTTTCCTCCACCTACAACAATAGAAACTTCTACTCCCATTTCAATTATTTCCTTTATTTTGTCGCATATACTAGCTATAATATCAGGATCTATACCATGTCCTTCTTTTCCTGCTAATGCTTCTCCACTTAATTTTAATAATACTCTCTTGTATGCTATCACGACTATTCTCTCCTTCTATTTTATTTCTCACGCACATTCTATCATATATTGAAAAAATTTTGCAGTCTTTTTTATAAATTTATTAATTTTTTATTAAAATTTTTTTAATTTAACCTATTATTCCATTTTCAATATCTAAAATTAATTTTTCTTTGAATTCTTTTGGCCATAAAGGAATATTTTTTATTTGATTTTTCTCTACAATTGTTGGTATATAATTTCCTCTATCTAAATATTTAGGATTATTTGAAAACTCTGGTCCACTTCCTGTACCAAAATTGCCAGATATATACTCACATAAATATACATATTCACACATTTGTCCATCTTCTGTTATTCTTTCATACAATTTTCTAATTGCCTTTACTTTTATTCCTAGTTCTTCAAAAATTTCTCTTTCTACACATTCTTCTATACTTTCTTCTCCTTCTAAGCCACCACCTGGAAAAACATAATACTCTCCAAATGGTTTATTTGGATTTTTTGAAGGTTTTACATTTAATCTATGCATAAAAGCATAGCCTCCGTTTATTTTTACTAAACCAGCTCCACGAATTCTTTTCATATCCTACTCCTTATTTTAAAAATTTAACAAAAAGAGTATATGATTTTTCATATACTCTTTTAATATTCTATTTTGTAATTGATAAAATTTTTAATTTTATTACACCTGCAGGTGCTTGAACTTCAACAACTTTATTTTTTTTCTTTCCAAGTAAAGCTTGACCTATTGGTGATTCATTTGAAATTTTATTTTGTGCTAAGTCAACCTCTGTTGAGCCAACTATTGTATATTCAATCTCTTCATTGTATTCCATATCTAATACTTTTACAATATTTCCTACCTGAACAACTTCTGTATCAATTTCTGACTCATCTATAATTTTAGCATATTTAATTTTTTCTTCTAATTCTGCAATTTTTGTTTCATTTGCTGCTTGTGCGTTTTTTGCCTCATCATATTCAGAATTTTCTGACAAATCACCAAAACCTAAAGCAACTTTAATTCTTTCTGCTATTTCATATCTTTCTGTTGTTTTTAAATATTCTAATTCTTTTTCTAATTTATCATAACCTTCTTGTGTTAATAAAAATTCTTTTTCTCCCATTTTTATGTCCTCCTTCATTTGTTATTACATTGCCTATTATAATACTGTTTATTTTTTAATTTGTCAAGTTTTTAAAACTATTTTTTTACTTCATTACTAGTTTTTATAAATTCCTGTTTTTTTATCTTACCTCTAATTCCTATTAAATAGTGTATTTCTAGCTTATCATTATCAATTTTTTCTAAAATATTATTTAAACTAGTTTTACTATATATAAAACTTTCATATAAAGTATTTATAGAAAATTTTTGAAAAGGAATTATATATTTAAAATAATTTGTAGGCATATGAATTAAATAATTATTTATATTTATTCCATTAAAGCTTTTATTTAATATTTGAATTTCACTTTCAAAATTTATAATTATAGCTTTTCTAAAAATAGAAAATTTATTTATTGCATCTTGAACAAAATTAAAATTTAAAATTATATTTGAATTTTTTAAACTTCTTCTTTCATTATAAGTAATATTTAGTTCAATTCCATATTCATTATATAAATATTCTTTTATTCTCTTAAACTTGTCAGGTTCTTTTGTAACTAAGTTTACTCTTTTATATTTTTTAGCAATTTTTAAAATCCATTCTGCTTTTATGTCATCTAATTCATTAGTTAATATTGATATTTCTTGTTCTTCTAGCCTTATTTCTGTTTGATTTTCTATATAATTTAAAATTTTTTCAACCAAACAAGAAAATAACCATCTTCCATCTAAAATATTTTTGTTTCTCTCATTTAAGAAATTTACAAATTCTTCGTTTTTTTCTAGATTTTTAGATAAACATATATTTTTACTATTTAACTGTAAAAGTTTTTTATCTAAATTTTTATATGATTTTTTACTTAAATTCGTAAGAACAAAAATCTCTTTATCATCTACATTTATTTTTAAAATCTTTCCTATAAGCCTATAAAAGAATAAAACTATGCTATTTATTATTTTATTATGTTTCTTTATACTGTAAAAAGAAAACTCGTTATCATTTTGAATTAAATCAATATAAATCATAAACAACCTCCTCACTTTACAATTTATATATGCTCTAACTCTAAATTTATAACTTAAGTTAAAAAATTATTTTTTATTTTTAACATCTATTTTTATGTTTGCTTCTTTCAATTGTTTTTCGGATACTATTCCTGGCGCTCCCATCAAAACATCTTGTGCCTTGCTATTCATTGGGAAAGCAACTACTTCTCTAATAGAATCTTCTTCTGTTAAAAGCATCAACATCCTATCTACACCTGGTGCAATTCCAGCATGTGGAGGTGCTCCATAATGAAAAGCTTTATATAAAGCAGAAAAACGATTCATTATTTCTTCCTCTGTATATCCAGCAATTTCAAATGCCTTTACCATAATTTCTGGATCATGGTTTCTAACAGCACCTGAAGAAAGTTCTACACCATTACATACGATGTCATATTGATAAGCATATATATCTAAAGGGTCTTTTGTCTTTAATGCCTCCATTCCATCTTGTGGCATTGAAAATGGATTATGGCAAAACTCCAATTTTCCATTATCTGCGATTTCAAACATTGGAAAATCTACTATCCAACAAAATTTGAATACATCTTTTTCTAATAAATCTTGTCTAATTCCTATTTCTTCTCTTATTTGTCCAGCTAATTTTTCTACTATTCCCTTATGCTCTGCTATAAAGAAAATACTATCTCCTTCTTTTGTACCAGTTTGCATAAGAAGTTCTTCTCTAGATTTATCATCTATTAATTTAGCAATAGGTCCTTGCAGACTTCTATCTTCTCCTACTTTTAACCATGCTAAACCTTTTGCATGACATTCATTTATAGCAAAGTTTGTCATATCATCATAGAAAGTTCTTGTTGCATTTGCACCGTTTGGCAAAGTAATAGTTCTAACAATCTTTCCATTAAATACTTTTATGTCTAATTTTTCAAAAATGTTTGTTACATCTTTTATTTCTAGTGGATTTCTTAGGTCTGGTTTATCAGAACCATATTTAAGCATTGCCTCATTATATGGAATTCTTGGAAATGGATATTCAGTAACTTTTTTATTAGAAAATTTAGTAAATGTATTGTAAATTACTTTTTCCATTACTTCAAAAACATCCTCTTGTCCTGCAAAAGCCATCTCCATATCTAGCTGATAAAACTCTCCTGGTGAACGGTCACTTCTTGCATCTTCATCTCTAAAGCATGGTGCAATTTGAAAATATTTATCAATTCCAGACACCATTAATAATTGCTTAAATTGTTGTGGTGCTTGTGGTAAGGCATAAAATTTTCCTGGATAAACTCTACTTGGAACTAAATAATCTCTCGCACCTTCTGGTGATGAACTAGTAAGTATCGGCGTTTGAACCTCTAAAAATCCTTGTTCTATCATTTGAGTTCTTAAAAATTGCAATAGCTCTGCACGAAGTTTTAAATTTTCTATAGATTTTTTGGCACGTAAGTCTAAAAATCTATATTCTAATCTTAAATCCTCTCTAACAGCTCTATTATTTTTTATATCAAATGGTATTGGCCTAGTTCTTTTACCTAAAACAACTATATTATCTACAAATAACTCAACTTTTCCTGTTGGTATTTTTTCGTTAACAGTTTCGTCGTCCCTTAACCTTACTTTTCCACTTACTGAAATAGTTGACTCTACTGGTATTTTAGCTGCTTCGTTTACTTTTTCTTCATCTCCTGAGACTACTATTTGTGTAATACCGTATTGATCCCTTAAATCTATAAACAATACTCCACCTAAATCTCTAATAGTATCTACCCATCCTGCAAGTTTAATTTCCTCTCCTACATTTTTTTCTCTTATTTCTGAACAATTGTATGTTCTGTACTCTTTCATAGCTTTTTTAGCTCCTTTCATTTAGAATGATAAACACAAGTTTCAAAGATTTTCTTAAAACAAAAAGCTTTCATCTCTGTAACTTGTATTACAGGGACGAAAGCTATCTTCCGCGGTACCACCCTAATTGAAAACCTAAAAAGTTTTCCACTTTATTTTGAGTTTGCTCCAATGTGTTTCATAAATTTAGGCTTTAAAGTGCTTACAGCCAAAGGCACTTTTCTCTATAAAAGCGTTTTTAAATTTACTTTCATTTTCATCGCAAAATATATTTGAATATTTAAAATTATACAATAATTTTAACCAAAATGTCAAGTTTTATTTATAACTATAGCTAAAAATTTAAAACAAATAAAAAAACAGTACTATCATACATAGTATCTGATAGTACCGCTTATAACTATTTTATTGCATTAAAGATTTTCTATAACACCAGTTACGGTCAAATCCGCCTAATATTGAATCGTTCTCTCCATTAGTCCATTGCCATATATCGTATTTACCACTATAAGTTGTTTGTGCTAAAGAAGTATAGTGAGCAACCCATACAGAATATGTATTTTCTATTCTGCTCATATCAAATCTTGATTCTAGCCAATATTTACTAGAATACAAGCCAGCTTTATAGCCTGCATTTGAAACTTGATTTAAGAAAGTAAGTGCCATATCTGTTAGAGTATCTCTGCTTAAAGTGTGTTGTGGATAACCTGCTGTTTCATTTTCTATATCATAATATATTGGTAAATCTATGCTTCTTCCATTTAGCCAATTTAAACAATTTGCTGCTTCTTTAGCAGAGTCTTCTACACTCATTGCATAGCTATAAATATATACTCCAACTTTTATTCCATATTTTTTACATTCAGAATAATTGTATTCAAAAGTCTCATCTTTTTGATCTGCATTTTGACCATAGCCTATACGCAAAATTGCAAATTCTATGCCTTGATCTTTTAATTTTTTCCAATCTACTTTTCCATTATGTCTAGATACATCTACACCTGCATATCTTGAATAAGAAACTTCAAAGCTTCTACTTGCTGAACTTATAACATCACCCCATCTTGAAATTACACTAACTTGCAGATTATAAACAGCTTCTGGATAATTAGAAACATCTATTTCACATTCATATCCAATTTTTGGATTTTTAGCACTTCCACCATATTCATCTGAATTAACATCTGTTCTTTCATATCTAATAATTGGTTGAACAACACCATTTATTTTTATTTGTATTGTATCATTTACATCTGTAGATAAAGCCCATCCAGATATACGTAAAATTTTATTTGTTTTATTATATAACTGTGTATTTATAGGTGAATCTATACAAACAACTCCTCTAAATTTTTCTCTTTGAATAGTTATTGTTGTATCTGCTCTTGATAAAACTTTTCCATTACTACTTACTTGTTCTACAGTTAATATATGTGTTCCTTCTGGTAAATTTACAATTTCAATAGTTTCATCAAATCCGGCTTTTGGAGTTGTTCCTGTTCCTCCATATTCTCCTGATATTTTATCTACATCTGCTCTAGATACTCTATTCATATCTTGTATCCAACAAGCACCATTTATATATAATTTAATTTTTGCATTTTTATCATTAGAAATAGCCCAACCTGCTACTCTAAGTTTTTCTGTTCCTGGTACTTCATACTTCTTTCCACTTGGAACTGTATCTATTGCCATAATTCCTTTGTATTCTGTTTGTTTAATAGTGAAGTTTCTTTCTTGTTTACTTAAAACTTCTCCATCTCTACTTACTTGCTCTACTCTTAATGTATAGTTTCCTACTGGAAATGTTGATATATCTATCTTATTTGAAAATCCTGCATTTTTTGTTTTTTCTGTTCCACCATATTCTCCTGATATTTTATCTACATCTGGTCTTGATATTCTATCCATTTCTGCTATCCAATACATATCGTTTATGTATACTCTTACTTTTGCGTTTTCATCATTTGATATTGCCCAGCCTGTTACATCTAAAGTTCCATCTGTCGGTATATAATATGTTGGATTATTTTGTACTGTATCTAAGCACATTGTTCCTCTTAATGTATCTTTTTTTATTGTGAAATTTCTTTCTTGTTTGCTTAGAACTTCTCCATCACTACTTACTTGCTCCACTCTTAATGTATAGTTTCCTACTGGAAATGTTGATATATCTATCTTATTTGAAAAACCTGCATTTTTTGTTTTTTCGGTTCCACCATATTCTCCTGATATTTTATCTACATCTGGCCTAGATACTCTATCCATTTCTGCTATCCAATACATATCGTTTATGTATACTCTTACTTTTGCATTTTCATCATTTGATATTGCCCAGCCTGTTACATCTAAAATTCCATCTGTTGGTATATAATATGTTGGATTATTTTGTACTGTATCTAAACACATTATTCCTCTTATTTCTTCATCTATAGCTTCTTCGTCATTTTCCTCTTGCTCTTCAACTTGCTTTTCAATATTTTGATTTTCTTCTATAGTATTTGTTTCTACTGTTGTATTTACTTGTTTGTTTTCTACAACTTCATTTTCTAAATTTTCTTCATCTACTTTATTTTCAATATTATCTTCTACTTCATTTTGAATTTCATTTTCTACCATATTATCTGTAGTATTAGAAGAATTTTGAACAACATTATTTTCAACTTCTTCTGAACTATTATCTGGTATCACATTTGCCAAATTATTTTCTACAGAGTTTGAATTTTCAATTTCATTTTCATATACTGCTAAAACAGTATTCATATATGGAAATAATATTACGAAAACTAACAACATTGATATTATTATCTTTCCTCTTTTCATACATACCTCCTAAAATCTATATTTATTATACAAAGTTTATATAACTTTTCAATGTAAATATTTTCTATAATTATTTTTTAACTATTCGTATACATACCATAAACCTTCATCTTTTAATCTTTGAATAGTTTCATTGTGTTCTTCATTTGTTTTTGAAAAATAGATATCTCCATTTTTGTCTGCAACAAAGTACAAATTATCTGTTTCAATTGGATTTAATGTTGCTTTTATTGCAGAAATACTTGGGTTGCAAATTGGTCCTATTGGAATTTTTCCTTCCATATTAGGTCCTCTTGTATTATAAGCATTATAAGTATTTAGTTCTTGTCTTGTTAAATCTCTTTCTCCCATATCTACTTTAAAAGCATAGTAAGTTGTAACATCACTACCTAAGCTCATTTTCTGATTTAGCCTATTAAAAAATACACCTATTATTTCAGCTCTATCTTCATCTGTTTTACCTTCTAATTCTGCCATAGAAGCCAAAGTTAACATTTGATGTACAGTATATGTTTTACTATCTATTTCCTCTTTTAGTTCTGTTAATGCCTTATCCATATAATTTAATATAACATTAAATATTGTTTGTACAGAAACTTCTTCATTTTCAAATACATATGTATCTGGCAATAAATAACCTTCTAATGGATAATATATTTGCTCATCTTTTATCTCATCTGTTAAAAACCAATATTTTTCAATTAAAGAATCAATATATTCTTCATCCTTTAAAAGATTAAAAACATCTTCTTCTGTGTTATTAGTTTTATCAGCTATTTTTTGAGCTATCCATCTCATATTTTTACCTTCAATAAAAGTAATTTTTACTTCATCATTAGCCACCTCTCCATTTTGTATATGCGCAATAATTGTTGGTAAATCTTCAGATCTATCTAAATCATATTTTCCAGCCTGTAAGTTATTAATATTGTTCATTTTAATATATATTTTCATAGCTGTTTTACTTTTTATAACGCCTTCATCAAACAATATATCTGCAATTCCAGATACTCCTGTTCCTTCATTAATAACAACTCTAACAATTCCATCACTTTCATTTTCTGCAACAGCTTTCAAACTGCTTTTATACCAAGCAAAAAATGAAACTATTCCTATTATAATTGCTATTATTAATATTACTACTATTATTATAATTAATTTTTTTACTTTTGATTTTTCCATTTTCTTAATATTAAGCTCAAAGCTTATATCCTTTCTAAAAAAACTATTATTTTTCTATAATCCAATCTGCAATATTTTGTATCTTTGCTTTATCTAAAGCTTCATTATATGTAATACAAAGCTTTAAACCAGATTCTTTTAGTTTTGGTTTTAACTCTATTAAAAATCTATTAAAGCTATTTACATCATCTATTTTATCAAAATCTATATTGATTCCTTGAAATTGATATTGCATTAAATATTGATAAATATTATTTATTACCGTATTTCTTTGTGTATATGTTAATAGTTCTTCTGAAATATTCGCAGAGTCCGTAAGGCTCGCCCAAATTTGAACATTATTTTCATTTGCCCAATTTGTATAATTTATAAAATTATTTGTTGTACTATTTGTTTTATCCAAAACTCTTTGAGATTTATCTAAAGTAAAAAATATAGGTATAACAACATTTTGTTTATCACTACTTAATATACTACTATCATATTGTTTTGAAATATCACTAGCAGTATCCACAATATTTACATCTAAAGCTTGTGTTACCATTTTTTCTCTAATAGTTTGTTCATTTGATATCTTGCTTTCTTTTATGTAACCAATATTACCATTTTCTGTTCTAACTTTTTTGTATTTTTTTTCTTGTCCTAAAACTACAACATATTCGCTCATATCCAAGGTTTCAACCTTTTTTGAAAAACTAGTTGGTTTCTCATATACATTTGCTTTTTTTAAGGTAATAGATTGCTTTTTTTCCTCTTGTGTTGAAGATAAAATTACTCTATTGTATTCATCTGAATATTCTATCTCAACATCATATACAATTCCTAAATCTGTAAGAGGCAAATAAACAGTATTATCTTTTTCTGTTAAACATCCTTTTAATTCAACATTACTATCATTTAATACCATAAAAGTTTCATCAACCTTTAGTAATGCAATATGAGTATTAAAAGTTGTAATAAGCTCTTTTTCTGCTTCATTATAGTATAAAGTTTCATCAAATAATTTTACAATATCTTCTTTTGAAATATATATATTTTCCTCTTCTTTGTACATTTCCTTTTGAAGCTCTACTATCTCATTATTTAGCATAAGAGATATTTTTTCTGGAATTTTATGTTTTTTGTCTCCAAATAAATTTAATATCAAAAATATTAATATTAAAATTGTAATTATCGCAAGCAAAGCTATTCTTCTACGTTTTGCAAACTTATTTAAAGTTTTCCTTTTCATTAGTTATTTCTCTCCGTAATTTATTTTCAAAATTAAAATATCATAAATTTAAAAATAAGTAAATAAAATATATTAATTTTATATATTTTTTTAACTTTTTATGCTTTTTTACTTTATTTTTGTATATTTTTATATTATAATATATATGTATGTATATATTTGTAAAGAAATGGAGGAAAATAATATGTGGCAAATTTGGTTAATTATTGCAGGATTTTTTCTTATATTGGAAATTTTAACTACAGGCTTTTTAGTATTCTGGTTTTCTATAGGTGCACTAATTGCTATGTGTTCAAGTTTCTTTATCGAAAATGTTATTGTGCAAACAGCCATATTTTTAATTTCATCTACAATTCTTCTTTTCATAACAAAATCATTTGTACAAAAGATTACTAAAAAAGACGCTAATGTAAAAACAAATGTATATTCTATTGAAAACAAAATTGGAAAAGTTATTGTAGATATTAATCCAGTTGAAGGAAAAGGTCAAGTAAAAATTAATGGAGAAACTTGGTCTGCAAAATCTTATAATGATACAGCAATTCCAGAAGGTACAAAGGTTTCAATTGAAAAAGTTGATGGCGTCAAAGTTATAGTAAAACCTTTAAATTAGTCTTAAAAATTTTTTTATATAAATTTCAAGGAGGAAAAAATGGGATTTTTAGTAGTATTATTTATTATCATTTTATTTATCGCATTTAAAACAATTAAAATTGTTAGACAATCTGAAGTATACATTATTGAAAGATTAGGTAGATTTCATAAGGTTGCCGAAGCAGGTCTTACAATAATTGTACCATTTATTGATAGGGTTCGTTCTGTTGTTAGTTTAAAACAACAAACAATGGATATTCCACCACAAGGTGTTATTACCTCTGATAATGTTACAATTACAATAGATACTGTTGTATTTTATAAAATTACAGATCCAGCTAAAGCTGTTTATGAAATTCAAAGTCTAAAAAAAGGTATCGAATATTTAGCAATTACTACAATTCGTGATATTGTTGGTAAAATGGAATTAGACGAAACATTTAGTTCTAGAGATTTAATTAACGATAAATTGAGAGTAATTCTAGATGAAGCAACAGATGCTTGGGGTTGTAAAATTGACCGTGTAGAAATAAAAGATATTACACCACCAGCAGATATCCGTGACGCAATGGAAAAAAAAATGAATGCAGAAAGAAATAAAAGAGCTTTAGTTCTACAAGCTGAAGGTGAAAGACAATCTGCAATCACTCTTGCTGAAGGTAGAAAACAAGCTGCTATTTTAGATGCTGAAGCTGATAGAGAAGCTAGAATAAAAAGAGCTGCCGGTGAAGCTGAAGCTATTAAAGAAGTGGCTAATGCAAAAGCAAAAGAAATTCAAATGGTTTATGATGCAATTAAACAAGCTGATCCAGATGAGAAACTTGTTCAAATCAAATCTTTAGAAGCTTTGCAAGAAGTTGCTAAAGGAGATGCAAATAAAATATTTATTCCTTTTGAAGCTACATCAGCATTAAGCTCTCTTGGAGCAGTAAAAGAAGTTTTTACAGAAAATAAGAAAAATAATTAATAAAAAAAAGAACTTCAAAATGAAGTTCTTTTTTTATTGTTTTGAAATTGTAAATATATTTCCACCATCTAAAAATAATTTACATTCTTTTTCTTCTATTACATATGTATACATCTCAGATAAATTAATTAATAAATTTATATTTTGAAATTTTAAAATTAATTCAAAACATTCATTAATATCATACTCCAATAAATCATCATTTGTACTAAAAGAAATTGGTCCTTCTTGTTTTAATATACACTTTTGTTCCTTTAAGTTTCTAAGACTTCCATTTAATTTTTCTATTATATCTGTCATATTATCACCCCCAATGTTATTAAAGCACTTTTTTATAGATTTTACCAGACAGAATACTAGCAGTTTTAAAAAAACATATTACATTTTTATTACAATAATTAGTGTATTTGTTTTTATGGTATAATTAATAAAAATAAAAACGAAAAGGAACTTATTATGAATTTTATTTTAAAAAATTTAAAATCCTATAAAAAAGAGCTTTTTTTTGGCCCACTTTTTAAATTAAGCGAAGCAATTATAGAAATATCTCTTCCATTAATTCTATCATATATTATAAATATTTTTAATAGTGGAAATGAAATTAATTACATTTTTTTATCTATTTTTCTTTTTATTTTAATTATAGTAGCCTTTATATTTAGTATTTTAGCTCAATACATTGCCGCAAAAACTTCTCAAGGCTTTGGTACAACTCTTAGAAAAAGCTTTTTTCTAAAATTATCTAATTTATCTTCTAGTGATACAAAACAGTTTTCTAATTCTAGTCTTATAAACAGATTTACAAATGACATTGGAAATCTAGAAATAGCAGTAGCTATGTTCATTAGATTAGTTCTTAGAGTGCCATTTATTTGTATTGGCTCTTTAGTAATGATTGCTATTTTAAATAGAACAATTGCTTTAGCCGTATTAGTCTCTAATATAATTTTATCTATATTTATATTTATAATTTTTAAATTTTCTTCTCCTCTTTATGAAAAATATAATACAAAACTAGACAAGACTTCTACAAGACTAAAAGAAAATTTAGAAAATGTACAATTAGTACGAGCTTTCAATATGCAAAATTATGAAAAAGAAATTTTTAACAAAAATAATAGTTCTTTAAAAACACTTGCAAATAGAGCAAATTTCTTTTCCTATTTATTAAATCCTATAAGTATTCTTATTTTGGATATTACTATATTAGTAATTTTATACTTTGCAAAATTTAATAGTAATTTCATATTAGTAGGAGATTTAATTGCAATTATTAATTATATTTCTCAAATGTCAGTAGCCATTATAGTCTTTTCAAATTTAGTAACTATATATACTAAAGCATATACTTCTTCTAAACGCTTAGAAGAATTCTTTTCATTAAAAGAAAACTTTGTTTATGGAAATCAAAATACTTTTGAATCTTCTGATATTGCAATACAGTTTAATAATATTAATTTTTCTTTTTATGATAAAAATATTTTATTTGAAAATTTAAATTTTAATTTTAAAACTGGTGAAATAATAGGACTAATTGGACTCACTGCTTCTGGAAAAAGTAGTTTTTTAAATTTAATAAATAGAACTTATGACTGCAATACTGGTAATATTAATTTATTTGGTAAATCAATAAAAGATTACTCTAAAGAAACTTTAACCAGAAACATTATATTTATTTCTCAAAAACCTGAGTTTTTTACTGATACTATTAGAGAAAATATTTTACTTGGTAGAAAATTTAATAAAGAAAGATTTTATTTTGCTCTATCAAATGCAGATTGCTTAGAATTTATTGAAAAATTAGAAAATAAAGAAAATACTATTATTTACAATAATGCTAAAAATCTATCTGGAGGTCAAAAGCAAAGACTTGCACTAGCAAGAGCTTTTATTACTGTTCCTAAAATTTTAATTTTAGATGACACAACTAGCGCTTTTGATTTAAAAACAGAAGCTACAATTATTAAAAATTTATACAAATATTCTAAAGAGAATCAAATAACTACTTTTATAGCTTCTCAAAAAGCTTCTACTCTTAATATTTGTGATAAAATAATAGTCTTAGACAAATTTAAAATAATAGATTTTGATACTCCACAAAATCTTTCAAAAAAATCTAAACTATATCAAGAATTAATAAGAAAACAAGAAAGGAGCTCATAATGAATATAAAAAAATGTATTCCATATTTAATTTTAATATTTATATTTAGTACAATTGCTTCTTTTTTTGCAGTACTTGCACCTTTAATTGTAGGAGACCTTATAGATATATTATTTATATTAGATACTTCAAGCTTTTTAACAGAAATTGCAAAATTATTTAAGATATACTTAATAATTTTTCTAAGCAATTTTTTACAACTAGAAATACTTATAAGCTTTGCTTCTAATATTTGCAAAAAACTTAGACAATTAATTTTTAATAAAATTCATACATTACCTATGAATTCTTTAAATTCAATCTCTTATGGTGAAATATTAAACAATTTTTTAGTTGACATTGAAAATGTTTTCTCTGCAATTTCGCAAGCTCTTCCTAAAATTTTAGGTGGATTAATTACTGTTTTTGTTTCTTTATATTATATGTTTAATTTGAATATTACAATTACCTGTGTTCTAATATTTATTGCACCTTTAATTTATTTTTTATCTAGATTTATTACCAAAAAAAACAATAAACTATTTAAAGAAAGAGCTAGTATATTAGATAACTTAAATAGTTTTTCAGAAGAACTTATTAAAAATAGTAAAACTATTCAGAACTTTGGCTATTATGATACCTTGAGTAATAAATTTACAGCTTTAAACAACAAATTCTATAAAGTTAGTAAAAATGCACAATTTTTTTCTTCTTTAGCTAATCCATCTACTCGCTTAGTATCTAATATAAGTTATTGCTTTGTTGGAATACTTGGTATTTACCTAGTTTCTCTAAATAATATTAGTATGGGAAATGTAGCTAGTTTTCTATTATACTCAAATATATTTACCAGACCTTTTAACGAATTTACTTCTGTACTCACAGAAATACAAACAGGAATAACTTCTTTTTCTAGAATAAAAAAATTTATAGATATGCCAGAATATACAGTTACCTCCTCTATTTTACCATTACCTAATGATACAAAATTTAAAGGAGAAATTGAATTTAGAAATGTTTGTTTCTCTTATAATAAAAATCATAAAATACTAGAAAATATTAGTTTTCATATATTACCTGGTGAACATTTTGCTATAGTTGGAAAAACTGGATGTGGAAAAACAACTTTAGTTAATTTGCTAATGAGATTTTATGAAATTGATTCTGGAGAAATATTAATTGATGGAATAAATATAAAAAATATTGATAAAACTTTACTCAGAAAAAATATTGGTATGGTTTTGCAAGATACAAAATTATTTACAGATACTATAAAAAATAATATTTCTTATGGAAGTATAAATGCAAAAGATTTTGATATATTAGAAGCTTCTAAATTAGCTCATTCTGACAATTTTATTCAAAATCTACCACATAAATATTCTACTTATTTATCTTCATCAGAAGCTTTGTCTAGTGGAGAAACTCAACTTATTACAATAGCAAGAATGTTCTTATATAATCCTTCTATTTTAATATTAGATGAAGCTACTAGTAATGTTGATTTAATAACAGAGCAAGCTATACAAAAAAGCTTAAAAAAATTAATTAAGTCCTCTACTTCACTTACTATTGCACATAGGCTTTCAACTATTGTTAATTCAGATACTATTCTTTTTATGGAAAATGGAAAAATTGTTGAGCAAGGTTCTCACAAAGATTTATTAAAAGCAAAAGGAAAATATTTTGATTTATATAACAGCCAATTTATTTAATTTTAAAATAGCTTTATGATTTTTCATAAAGCTATTTTTCTATTTTTAAAGAATTATACAAATTAAACCTCCACTACCTTCATTTACAATTCTTTCTAAAGTTTCTCTAAGCTTTCCTTGAGCATCTTCTGGCATTTTTGAAAGTTTATTTTGTAATCCTTCATTTACTAATTCATGTAAATTTTTTCCAAAAATATTTGATTCCCAAATCTTCTTCGGATCATTTTCAAATTCAGAAAGTAAATATTTTACTAAATCCTCTGACTGTTTTTCACTACCTACAATTGGTGAAACTTCAGTTTCTGTATTTATTTTTATCATGTGTATTGATGGTGCTTTAGCTTTTAATCTTACACCAAATCTTTGTCCTTGTTTTACTATTTCAGGTTCTTCTAATATTAAATCTTCAATTCCTGGAGATACAATTCCATACCCTCTTTCATTTACCTCATGTAAGGCGTAAGAAAGTTTATCATATTGCTTTTTAATATTTGCAAACTCATTCATACAAGAAAAAAGTTCTCCCTCATTTTTTATCTGAACACCCGTTATATTTGTAAGCATTTCATAAAACAAACTCTCTTCTAATTCTGCATTTATACTTACAATACCATTTCCTAAATTTACTTCTTCTAGGCTGACTTTCTTTATATATTCACATTGTTCCATTCTTTGATAAGTATCTTGCAAATCTTTTATTTTACTTATACTTCCAAATGTATCTTTTACAACATTAAATAAAGTTTGCTTTAGTTCACTTTTATTATCTAATCCACTTATCCATCTAGGATAACTAATTTGAACTCTTTCAATTGAAAATTCATATAATAATTGTGAAAAAATCGAATTTATATCATCTAAATTTAGCTCCAAACAATTTACAGGTATTACTGTTGTATTATATTTATTTGCTAAATCCTGCGCTAGTTCTATACTATACATATCTTTAGGATTTTGACAATTAAGTAAAATTATAAAAGGTTTATTGTATTCTTTAAGTTCTTCTATTACTCTATTTTCTGCTTCTAAATATTCATTTCTAGGAATATCGGTAATACTGCCATCTGTTGTTACAACAATTCCTACTGTTGAATGTTCTGTAATAACTTTTTTTGTACCAAGCTCAGCTGCTGTTTCAAAAGGAATTTCTTCTTCTGACCAAGGTGTTTTTACCATTCTTGGCATATTTTCTTCTAAATAGCCTAAAGCTGGACTAACCAAGTAGCCTACACAATCTACTAATCTAGCCTTCATTTTTACATTCTGTTCAAGTGTTATTTCTACAGCCTCATTTGGAATAAATTTTGGCTCTGTTGTCATTATAGTTTTTCCACTTGCACTTTGTGGAAGCTCATCAATTGCTCTTTCCTTTTTATAACCATCTTCAATATTTGGAAGCACCAATAATTCCATAAATTTTTTAATAAAAGTTGATTTTCCTGTTCTTACTGGACCTACAACTCCGATATAAATATCACCCTGCGTTCTTTTAGCGATATCTTGATATATTTCAAAGTTTTCCATAAAAAAAATACCCCCCGTTTATCTTTGTACATCTTTTAATAAAATGTATTCAGAGAGTATTTATTTATGACTTTTATTTAAAATTATTTATAATATTATTTTATTCTTACAAAAAGTAGACACTGACTAGTTGCTGTAGAACTATTATCTGCTGGAATACCATTATTCCATTTTGTATAAGTTCCAACGGCAAAGTACCACGAACTTGATAAATCTCCATTTAAGAAACAAGCTGAAGTTGAAGTTGAAAGAGCTAAACCTCCAAAAGTTTTTCCTCCTGTTAATTTAATATCAGTAAGAGATGCTCCTAAATTTGTAGTACCTGATGGAACCTCAGTTACACTTAATGGATTTTGAGTCTGAGTCCACCTATTATATCTATTTGCTTTAAAAGTCTTATCTGTTAAACTTGTATCATACATTAATAAAAATTCAAATTTAGAAGAAAGTTTATAACTTGTTTCATTAGTCTCTAGTTCATTTAAACAACTATATGCATTTTTAGATGTTTTATTATTTTTTACATTACTTGATGTAAAGACGCTACTAGTATCACTAATATTTTGATACAATAAGCATTTCCAATAAGCATTTCCTTTATAGTAAAATACATCATAACCAGCTGTATCTACTGATACTGATGTACTCCCTATTTTTCCACCATACAATAAATATTCATTAAAGTTAAATGTTTTTCCTACTATATCATTATCTATGTCTATTATTATATCGTTTGTAAGTTGATATTTTTTTGTAGCTTCGCAAGTATATATCTTTCCATCTTTTGAAAAACTATTTCCTGTTCCTATTAGCGAAAATTCCGTTGCATTTGATATTGGAATAACTTCATCAGTTTTTGCAAATTTTTCATTATATTTTGAGGTTTGATCAGTTGCACTAGATGAATAAATAGTTCTAAGCTGTGTTGTTGCTTCGATTTGAGCTTGATTTCTTCTAGAAACAATTGTATAAGCACCTAACATAAACATTAGAAAGAATAGCATTGAAAGCATTACAAACAATGAAATTGCTCCCTTTTGACTTTTTAGTTTTATTTTCTGCATTTTATCACCTTTTCTATTTAAACAAACTCTAATTTTATAAAAAATAAAATCTTTTATATTAATATTATCTAAAAATATCAAGTTTATCAATATAATTTATGTTACATTTTAATTACAAACCAACTATTATTTAATTTTTTATCTCTATTCTCTAATTAATTTTCATTCTTTTTCTTTCCCATAATTAGAATATTTATTCAAAAATTACAAATACTACAAGAAATTAATTTATTTTTTAGGAGTTCTTATGAAAATATTAGATACCTTATTTGGATATCATCCCAAAGACGAATATGTTTTTATACTACCAAACAGCAGCAATAATGAAGTTGAAGAAAACAATGAAATAGTAAACATCTATCCTTCTCTTTCAGTAAATTTAGACTTTTTAAAGGTAAAATATAATTTACTTATAAATAGTGACATTAATGTTAGAAAGTTTACTCTTCCAATAAAGAACAAAGAATTTTCAGCAGCACTTGTTTATATTGATGGTATGGTAGATAATGATTCAATAAATAATGCTATACTCTCTCCACTACTTTTAAGAAATTCTATAACTATGCAACCTGCCACATCATCAACTGCTGTTAGTAAAGATATATCAGTAAAACGAGTAAAAAAATTTAATCTAGAAGAATTCTTATATAATAGTCTTATACCACAAAATAATATAGTAAAAGTAAAGGATTTTAAAGAATTATTAGAAAAAGTAAATAGTGGCTTTTGTGTTCTTTTTGTAGATACATTAAATATTGCTTTTTGTATAGAAACGAAAAAATTACCAGGAAGAAGTATAGATTCTGCCAAAAATGAAGCTGTAATTCAAGGTTCTCAAGAAGCTTTTGTTGAAAATATAAGAAATAATACAGCTCTTATTCGAAAGATAATTAATAATGAAAATTTAGTAATGGAAAGTTCAAGTGTTGGTAATATAACTAATACTCAAGTAGTGGTTTGTTATATGAAAAATATAGCCAATGATGATTTAGTAGCAGAAGTTAAATATCGTATTCAAAACTTAGATATTAATTCTTTAACCTCTTCTGGTGAATTACAACAACTAATAAAAGATAATTCTAATCGCTTTATGCCACAACTAATTTCAACTGAAAGACCAGATAAAACTTGCAATGCTATTTTAAACGGTAAAGTTGCCATATTGGTTAATGGTTCTCCATATGCACTTGTTGCTCCTGCTGTACTAATCGATTTTTTAGAATCTCCAGAAGATTCTAATTTAAATTATCATTTAAGCAATTTTTTAAGATTTTTACGTGGTATAGCTTTCATTTTTGCAATTTTTTTGCCTGGATTTTATGTAGCAATCACTAATTTTCATCAAGAATTAATCCCATCAGAATTACTTCTTGCAATTTCCAGCGCTAGAGAATCAATTCCTTTTCCTGTTATCTTTGAAATTTTAATTATGGAAATTTCCTTTGAATTAATTCGTGAGGCCGGTCTTAGAGTTTCTTCTTCCTTTAGTAATACTATAGGAATTATTGGTGCTTTAGTTTTAGGTGAAGCTGCTGTAAATGCTAATATAGTAAGTCCAATTTTAATAATTATAGTAGCATTTACAGGAATATGTGGATTTGCTATTCCAGATTTTTTATTAGGTTTTTCTATTAGAATTTTTAGATTTATGTATATAATTCTTGGATATCTAGCAGGATTTTTGGGAATCGCAATAGGTTTTTATTTACATTTTATATATTGGGCTAGTATAAAATCTTTTGGTGTATCTTATTTTTCACCTTATATTCCAGTTTCAGATTTTACTAAAAATTCAGACTATCACTTAAAAGCTATATGGAAAAGAGAAAAACGTAATCAAAATTTAAATACTAAAAAGCCTCAAAAAGAAGAAAAAATAAGCATGAAATGGAGGAAAAATTTAAAATAATGGGTGTACAATTAAGCAAAAAAGAATGTATATTTTTTATTTGTCTTGTAATGTTCAATAAATTTATATTAAGTTTTCCTAGCATTCTTATATATGTGACTGGTACTGGTACTCTTATAAATTTAATTTATGTAGGAATTATTGTTCTAGGATTTATATGGATTATTAATAAATGCTTTAAAAATTTTCCAAACTCCGATATTCTAGATATTTCAAAAACTTTAGGCGGAAAATTTTTAAAAACTATAGTTGGAATTATTTATATGTTATTGTTTTTTACTATTTTACTAACATTTTTATTAGATTTTGTTAATTTACTAAAAAGTATATATTATCAAAATTCTCCTATTATTTTTATTTTATTATTTTTTATAGTTGGAATCCTCGTTTCAAATTTAATTGGATTTAATTCAATTATAAAAATGATTAACTTGCTATTTCCTATTATTTTGCTAAGTATTTTTATATCTTTTATTGGAACTATAGACAATTTTACTATTGATAAACTAACTCCTATATTTGGATATAACTACAGAACCACTTTTGTAGATGGTCTTGTAAATATTTTTACATTTAGTTTTATAGCATTTTACTTTTTTTTACAACCTCTACTTAGAAATCCTGAAGATTTTAAAAAAGTTAGTTATATTTCCTTTTTTATATCTTTCGCATTATTATTTATAACAATTTGTTCAATATTAACTTTACTACCAATAGCAAGTACTGGAATTACTATAAATCCATTATATATTCTTTCAAGAGATGTAAGCTTTAGTGTATTTTTACAAAGACTAGATGCTTTGTTTGTTTTATTTTGGATATTAGCTTTGCTTTCTTATTTAAGTAGCTTAGTATTTTTTATAAACTTGATTTTTTCTAAAATTACTAACATCTCAGATAAATCAATGTTCTCTTATATTGTTTGTATGCTTTTATTTGGAATATGCTTATATCCTTTTAATATAGCCTTAATAAAATTTCTTGAAAATATAGTACTAAAATATGCAATTATTGGAGTTACTTTTATAATAAGTCCTTTAATTTTAATATTAGGTCATTTAAAATTTAATATCAAATCCAGAAAGGAGCTTAAGCCAAAATGCAATATAAAAAATTGAAATTAGCTATTATTTATATTATTGTTGGAATATCTATGCTTTTTATCCTTACTGGTTGTTATGATGCTACAAGTGTAGAAAGCTATTATTATGCTGTAGCAATTGGAATTGATGAAATAGAAAATTCAAACAATATAAATTTAAGTGTACAAATAGCTCAAAGTTCTTCCAGTTCTGGTGGAGGCACAAGTCAATCTACTAATCAAATAGTATATCAAGTAGAATGTCTTTCTATTGATTCAGGAATAAGTATTTTAAATAATTATTTAAATAAAGAAATAGATTTATTAAATTGCTCTGCAATAATATTTTCTGAAAATTTGGCTAAGAAAGGAATTATTTCTTATGTAAATACCTTACAAAACAATGTGGAAATACGCCCAAATTGTAATATAATTATAAGCAGTCAAAAAGCCTATGATGTATTAGAAAAGGTTGCTAATACTGGAGAAAATTTTTCTGCTAGATTTTTTGAGCATATAATAAGCTCTGCAAAATATACTGGTTATACTTTAGATGCTGATTTCAATCAATTTTTTACAAATATGAATAGTGCTAATGAAAGTGCTTTAGCAATTTATGCAACAGTTGCTGAAAATACAGTGCAAAATACTGGTATAGCTATTTTTAGAAAAGACTATTTAGTTGGACATGTAGATACAGAAGGAGTAATTAGCCATCTTATTTTAACAAATAAACTAGATTCAAGTATAGTTACTATTCCTTCTCCTTTTAAAGAAAATGATACTATAGATTTATCTATAAAGCCTTCAAAAAATACAGAAATTGATGTTAATCTTGTAAACAATAATCCATATATTGAATGTGATATTTATTTATCTGCTAATATAGTTACTATAAATGAATCTTCAGATTATTCGTCAAGTGATAATATAAAAAAATTGGAAAATAATTTAAATAGATATATTGAAAATATTGTTTCTGAATATTTATATACAACTTCAAAACAATATTCATGTGATACAATTTCATTTGGTGAAAAACTATCAAAAAAATATAAAACTCTAGATAAGTTTAAAAAAGTTAATTGGGATACAATTTATAAAGACTCTTTCTTTAAAGTAAGAACTCATTGTGAAGTTGTATCTAGTAGTTTAATTACAAAACAATAAAAAGGAGTATTTTATGAATTTTATAGCTCTTGTATTTTTAATATTTTGTTTTTTAAAAAGCTTTTATTATGGAATATATGAAATTAAAAATAACAATTCAACTTCTGGAAAAATATTTTGTATATTATCTGTTTTAGCATTAATTTTTCCTACAGTTATGTTAATACTTTTCTATTTTTAAAATAAAAAAATACTAACATAGATATTAGTAAATTTAAAGAAAACAGAATTTATTTTTCTGTTTTCTTTAAATAAAATTATTTTCCTGCTTCTACTTTAATTTCTAAAAGTTTATCTTTTAATTGTTGTTCTATTATAGTTAATTCTTTTTCTGCTTCTGCTCTCTTAATTCTTCCATTTTCATGTATCTGTAATACATTATCTAATGTGTCAATTAAGTCTTTATTTGTTTGCTTTAATGTTGAAATGTCTACAATTGCTCTTTCTGATTCTTCTGCAACTTCAATAGTTCCTTGTTTTAATAATTCACTATTTTTCTTTAGCATCTCATTTGTCATATCTGCTACAGCTCTTTGAGCTCCTAATGCATTTTTTGCATTATTAATACCTAAAGCTATTACAATTTGATTTTTCCATAGTGGAATAGTATTTATTAATGAACTTTGAATCTTCTCTACTAATTCACTATCATTATTTTGAATCAAACGAATCTGTGGTGCCATCTGTATAGATATAATTCTAGTAGTTTTCAAATCATAAATTTTCTTTTCAAAACGATTAATCATATTTGACATATCATTTACCTTTTGTATATCTATTTGATCATTTGATGACTCTGCAATTTTTTTAAGCTCTGGTAAAGTAACATTTTTTAATTCTTCTAATTTCTTTTCACCTGCTATAATATATAAAGAAATTTCTTTAAAATATTCTAAATTCTTTTCATACATTGTATCAAATATAGTAATATCTTTTAACAATTGAATTTTATGTGCTTCTAGTTCTTTTTCGATTTTTTCTACATTTACCTCAATTTTTTGATATTTAGAAAGTAATTTTTCTACAGAATTTTTTGCGTTTTTAAAAAATCCAAAAATTCCTTTTGTTTTTTCTCCTCCAACATCTGTATCAAAATCTTTTATTTCAACAACTAAATCACTTAATAAGTTTCCTACTTTCCCTGCATTCTTTGTTTTAACATTTTCTAATACACTATCTGAAAATTTAGATATCTTAGTTTGAGCTGTTGCTCCATATTGCAAAATTTGAGTAGTATCTTCTACATTAACTTTAGTTATAAATTCATCAATTGCCTTTTTTTCTGCTTCTGTTAATGTTTCATAATTTAAAGATTTTTCTACAGTTTTCTCTTCTACTTTTTGAGTTGATAGTAACTCTGTTTCTACCTCTTTTGTTAAAACTTCTGGTTTTACATTTAATTCTAATTTCTCACTCATTTTTTTCCTCCTTAATTATTGACTTAAATAATTAATTAAATTATCATACATATCCATTTTTAAACTACTTACTGTACTTCTTATAGTTGTTGGTATTCCCTTTATTCCTAAAGCTTCTACATTATAGTTTCCTCCTGTAACACCTGTTCTAAAGCCATATCTTTCCCATGCTATTTGACTTATATCCTTATCTTCTAAAGCTTTATAATATAAATTACCATTTTCAGTAAAAGTTGCTATACAATGCGAATTCCATATTGTTGGTTCTGGATACAATATTCTAATATCATCTTTTACTTGATTAAATCCATCTGGATTTTCGTTTGCAAACTCTACTATACTTTTTTCATAATCTACAATCATTGGTTCTCCACCAAGACCAGTTTTTAAATATCTTTCAAATAAATCTGCTGGAGTATTATTCATATATCCTGATTTTTCATAAAATTGTTTAAGTTTCGGTAAATTTTCTTGCATTGTGGTATCTGTAACATTTCCTCCACACATTATAGATAGAAGCAATCCATAATAAGTAGCTCCAGGAGAAGATGTAACAGGATCTGTTGATGAGATATTTATACTTCCATAAAGCATATCTAGACCTAGCTCAGACCATTTTTTGCCTTCTAAAATATAATTTAATAATTTATTCATATCTGTAATATAATAGATACCTTCTCTTTCAGTTACTATATTATCTTTTATAAGAGCATCAACAACTTCGCCCCAACTGTATATTACTATTGGTGTATTTAAAGTTAAACCTCCGTCTAAAACAGTATATCTGTCTGCCTCATTTTTTTCTTTATTTGGAGCTAATTTATAGTAATCGTAAAATCTTTGATCTGAACAAAACATTAAGTCATATCTATCTCCATTTTCTCTAACTAGAGGATTTAATATTAATTTTCCATTACTCCAACTATCATAAATTACATTTAAACCATATCTATCTCTTAAAATATTAATAACATCCTCATCTGCTATAAAATCTTCCTTTCCTCCACCTGTTGCAACTGTTATAGTTTTTATTTCTTTAGTTGTAGTATTTATATTTTCTTCTTGTCTATCCATATAAAATTTTATACATATAATAACTAAAACCAATAATATAAATATTCCTATACCTATTAGTTGTCTCTTTTTCAAAATATCTACCTCACTTTCCATTATTTTTTTCTTCGTCTACAATATTAAAATCATCTATATCGCTATATCCATCTGTTTTCAGCATAGTTTTAAAAACTTTTATGTCAGCGTCAGTATCTATCATATCAGCTTGATACAAATTAGAAAGCTGTTCATTAAATGATTTTTTTATAGTTTCTACCATATTCTTAGTATTTTTCATAAATTCTTTTCCATCATTGCTTTCTAATCTTTGATTTTCTATTTCATCATATTTTTTCAAAATTTTTAACGTAACAGGTAAATAATACTGAAAAAAATTGTTAGCCTTTTTTTGTTTTGCTGGATTTTTTGAAATTGTATTAATTATTTTATTTGATATTCTATATATTTCTCTTATATCATCTTTAATATCCTTATCTTCGATTTTTTCAATCATTGAGCAAATTTCTGAATTTATTTTTTTTGCATTATTTAAAATATCGTATAAATTCTCATCTGAATATTCATTATTAGCTCTTTTATCTACAAAAATAAGATTCCCTGCAATATAAGCTATTATTCCTATTCCTAGTGCCAAAGGTAAACCCATTCCTAAAAATAAAGTTCCTGCAACAAATCCAGCTCCTAATAAAGCAGATATTATATAACCCTTATTCATAATTTAAATTTTCCTTTCAAAGTAAAACTAATTGTATCCTCTAACCTCTTTAAAAGCTTGAAGCAAATCTACCTTTCCGTCAAATACTTTACTATTGGTTAATTCCGCAATATTTCCTAACTCCTGTTCATATGCACTTCCAAACATAATTGAATATATTGGTATATCCTTTTTTAAATTCTTATAATAATTTGATAAATCACTAAACTTTCCTGTATTCGACATTCCATCTGTCATTAATATAATAGATGTATTATAAATATTTAAATCCTCTGTACTTAATTCCTCTAGGGCTCTTATAGCAGTATCATATATATTTGTAGCACCAGATGGCTTTAGAGTAGCAATATTGTCAATTAAATTTTGAGTATCTATACCATTATTAGTATTCCATACATTTAGAACTTTTCCATTAAAAGGGATTACTGTTATTTTATCTTTTTCAGAAAATTGCAATAAATTTTCTGAAGCTTTTTCTTCATTTAAAATATACTCCATTGCTTGTTTTAGTTGAGAATACCCACTACCAGCCATACTACCAGAATAATCTAAACAAAATACTGTATGCACTGGTTTTCTAAGCTCTGTTTGATATATACTTAAAGCTTCCTTTATAATCTCTGTATTAGGATATTTTACAGGAACAATATATTTAGTTGTATCAATACCCCATTCTTTATTAAAAACAGTTTGATCTACTTCATTATTTATTCCACCAAACCATGTCCTTCTTCCTTTTGATGCCAATAAATTTTGACCTTCACTGCTTAAAATATACTCTTGTAATTTTTTAAAAAAGTCTTCTTTTTCACCATCACCTTGCTTAATAAAAGCTAAAGGAGAATCCGAAATAGATACACCATCAATAGGATATAATATATAAAGTGGCTCTTTTCCCTGTTCTTCTAATTTTTTATTCATATTGATTATTGAAAATTCATAGGTTACAACAGCTTCATAATTTCCATTTAAAAAAAGTTCTTCTAAAAAATCTTCACTTCCAGAAGATCTCTCTAATCCTGAAAATAATGAAATTAATTCGTTTTTTAAATTTTCATCTTGCAAATTTTCTTCTCTTAATACTTCTGGATTTCCAGCTAAAGTAGTAAGCATTCCTAAATAAGCTGTTGCTCCTGTGTTTGTTTGTGTTGGATTTGACATACTAAATTTTAGATTTCCATTTTTTATAGCATCAACAATATCTTTAGTATAAATATCTCGATCTACGAAATTTAATTCTCTAGCTTTTTGCTCTGTAATTCCAAAAACTACTGGATTTATACTAGTTGATTTTGAATCAGATACACTTACTTTAGAACTATCTAACATATATAACCATATTGAATTAGATGCCCAAACAGCATCATATTCTTCCCCATTATTTAATTTTTGCATTATATCAATAGTTCCTGCATAATCTATTTCTAAATTTATATTTTCCTTATTAGCAAAATCCATTAAAAAGCTTTCCAAATCTTGATTTTCTGTGCTTGAAATTAGTTTAAAAGTATTATCCTTTTTAAAATTTATATCTTCTATAGTATTACTTATATTTACATTTAAATTTTCGATATAATTTGTAAATAAGATTACTAAAATAATAAGCAAAATTATTAATATTGCTGTTATGATTCTTCCACGTTTTTCAAATTCTTCTACTGGTCTTTTCACAGCACACCTCCCATAGGTTATTGAAAATCTTAATTTTAATAACATTTTATTTTATTTTTCTTATTTTGTAAATACTATTTAAAAAGTAAAAAATAATTTACTAAATTTTTAAACTTACTATTGCATTTTAAAACTATCTCGTGTATAATATTAAAAGACTTAAGCGGTAGCTTTAAATATAGGGGTGTAGTTCAATGGTAGAATAAGAGTCTCCAAAACTCCTGATGAGAGTTCGATTCTTTCCACCCCTGCCAAAAACTGGATATTTTCTATCCAGTTTTATTTTTTCTTTTTTAAATATTCTAGAAAGGTATTATGATTCAAAAATATTTAGTTTTTTATTATTTAATTATTATTCTTCTATCAATTAGTATTTGTGTATTTTTTTTGCCAATTATTCTGCAAGAAAATAATTTAATTTCTCTACCCCAAACAGATTTTGTATGGCCTACGCCAAACTATTATACAATTACTTCTAATTATGGTCATAGAAAAGCACCTACTGCTGGAGCTTCTACTTTTCATTCTGGAATTGATATTGGTGCTCCTGAAGGAAGTAAGATTGTATCTATATGTGATGGATATGTAACTTTTACAGGATTTAAAGGCGCTGGGGGTTTTACTATAACCATATCTTCTCCACCATATCAAATTTCCTATTGTCATGTTAATCCAAATTTTGAAGTTTCAGTTTCAGAATTTATCTCTAAGGGAGAATCAATTTCTAAAGTAGGTCCTAAATATGTTGAAAATGTTCCAAACAATCCATACAAAGATTCAAGTGGTAAATTTACAAATGGAGCTTCTACTGGTCCACATTTGCATTTAACTATAAAAAAAGATAATATCACTATTAATCCTCTTACTTTTTTTCCTAACTTAGAAAAATAAAAAAGAAGTAATACATAAATATTACTTCTTGAAAAAATTTTACATTATATCGTCATCTTCATTTTCTTCCCAATCTAATTCTATCATATTATTACATTCTGGGCATTCTATTTCTTTCTCTTGATTTGAAGAATCAACAATAATATTAGCATTACAATATGGGCATAAAATAGAAATATAATCTTCTTCTCCATCTTCGAAAATTTCCTCTTCTAAACTTTCTATTCTTCGCTCTAATTCGGCTAATTTTAAATTGCATAATTTAATTCTTTTTTCATATGACTTTTCTAATTTATTCATTTCTTCTAAATATGTCATTGTTAAATCTGTAATTACTTTTCTTGCATATTCAGAATCAATAGGACTTTCCATATTGTTCTTTAAATCTTCAATCACTTCATTATACTTTTTATCAAGCATTGAAATTAAATTTCCTCCTATAGTCTTTCCATATATAAACCAGTTCTTGTGTCTATTCTAATGATATCTCCTATATTTACAAATAAAGGTACAGAAATTTCTAAACCATTTTCTAATGTTGCAGGTTTTCCAGATGTTGTTGTAGTATTTCCACTAAAACCTGGTTCTGTATATGTAACTTCTAATTCCACAAACATTGGTGGCTCTACATTAAATACTTTTCCTTTTATAGATTGAATTGTAACATTCATATTTTCTTTAATGTATTTTAATGCATCTCCAATTTGATCTTCGTTTAATGGAATTTGTTCAAAAGTTGTATTATCCATAAAATAATACAATTCTCCATCATTATATAAATATTGCATTTCTCTTTTTTCTATCTCAGCACCTTGTAATTTTTCAGATGGATTAAAAGTTCTTTCAATTACTGCTCCTGTTACAACATTTTTCATTTTTACTCTAACAAAAGCTGCTCCTTTTCCAGGCTTTACGTGTTGAAATTCAACAACTTTAAATACGTTTGAATCTAACTCAAATGTTGTTCCGTTTCTTAAATCTCCTGCCATATATACTTCTGCCATTTTCTTTTACCTCTTTTCCTAAATTTTCTACTAAACTATCTTAGATAATAGCATATTTTTTCACTAAAATCAAGACTTTAACGTAACTTTAATATAATCTTTACTACATTTAGTTAAATTAATACACTCATTTTGAGTTACCAAAAAAGTATCCTCTATTCTAATTCCAAATTTTCCTTCTACGTAAATACCAGGTTCTATTGCAAGTATCATATCTTTTTTTAGAATTTGATCTGTTTTAGTTCTTAAAAATGGATCTTCATGAATTTCTAATCCAACGCCATGTCCAAAAGCATGCATTACTTCATATCCATTTTCGTTATAATCCTCTTCAATTTGTTTTAGAATAGGTTTTATATTAATACCATCCTTAAAATTTTTGTAAATTTCTCTCTGTTTTTCTAATACATATTTATATTCGTCTTCATATATTTTATTTTCTCCAACAAATACTGTTCTAGATAAATCTGAAGCATAACCTTTATATTTTGCTCCCATATCAAATAATAAAATATCTCCATCTTTTATTTTTCTATCCGTTGGAACTGCATGTGGCATAGAACTATGTTCTCCAGACGCTACAATAGTTTCAAAAGCTAATCCGTCGGCACCTTGAGAAATCATATACTTTTCAATTTCAAAAGCTACTTGCTTTTCTGTCATCCCCTTTTTAATATTATGTATAATATATTCAAAGGTATTATCAGTTATTTCACAAGCTTTTTTTATATTATTTATTTCATCTTCATCTTTAATAATTCTCTGTTTTTCTATAATTCCTTCTGTTTCTACTAAATTAACTTTATAAGTTTGCAGGTATTTTTGATAATTTGCATAAGTTACAAAATTTTCTTCAAAGCCTACATTTTCACAAATCATAAAAAAACCTTCATAATCATATTTGCTAACATCTTTTGAATCATAGGCTATAATTTCATCACTAATAGTTAACTTACTATTGACTTCTTCTATAAATCTACTATCTGTAATAAAAACATTCTCTCTAGGAGCTATTATAAATGTTCCTTCTGCACTTAGTCCTGTTAAATATTTAATATTAATTGGATTTGATACAATCATACCATCCAATTTTAAAGATTTAATTTGATTTCTAAGCCATTTAAGTCTTTCATTCATAAAAAGCACCTCTTTTCTTATTTTTTTAAGATATTCCTAACAATTTGTTACTTAACATTCTGCAGAAGCCAAAAAAGGAAATAAATACTGTATTAGTTGGTGCAAAAATACAAAATATTGATGCTAAAACAAGAAAAGGTCCGAAAGGAATATATTCATCTTCTTTTTTTGCAATATGTCTTACAATTAATATTACAATTGATAATACTGCAGCAATAAAAAACGCTAAAAGTGATATTTCTGCTATTGTATTTACCCCAAAAAATAAACCAACAGCTCCCATAAACTTTACATCACCTAATCCCATTGCCTCTTTTCCAGCAATTAAACCTCCTAAAAGAGTTATAGCTGTAAATATTCCTGCACCAGTAAGCATTCCTAAAAGCATATCCTTTGCAATGTTTATATTATTTAATCCATATAGAAAAACTAATATTAGTCCAACTTCAAAAATTGTTAAATTCAAACGATTTGGTATTATTCTATGTTTTAAATCAACAAAAAATGCACTAAGAAGCATAGGTGTTAGAATTAAAAATTTTATTAAGTCTAAATTCTTGTAAAATTCATTTTTTATTCCAAATTTATAAAGTAGAGCAATATATAAAATTGCTGTTAGACACATTAAAATATAATTATTTTCTAAACCTTCTTTATTTGCCTTAAAAAATTCTTTACTTAAAATTTTCTTATCTTCTGGAAAACACATATTGCACCAAGCTATAAATTTTCCAATAAAAAATCCTAAAATTGCAATTAATAAATAAAAAATTATGTGTACATCATTAAAATACATTTCTTTTTCCTCTAATCTTTCGTATTTTGTTTCTTAAAATATTTTTGTATAATTTTTTCCTCTATTGGTCTTTTCCATTTTGTTATTAATATATCTTTTTCATTAATTGGCTTTACTAATATTGAAAACATCTCCAAACGATTTGCTCCAATAATATCTGTAAAAATTTGATCTCCAACAACAGCAATTTCCTTATTATCTAATTCTAAAATTGCTTTTGCTTTGTTAAAGCCTCTTTTTAATGGTTTCGTTGCAAAAAATATATATGGAATATCCAATACATTTGCAACAGTTTTTACTTTTTCTTTTTTATTACTATTTGAAACTATTATACATTTAATTTTATGTTTTTTAACATTTTTTATCCATTCTTCTAATCCTGGTAGCATATTTTTTTCATAATCAATTAAAGTATTATCTACGTCTAAAATTAATCCTTTTATATTATTTTTTTGCAAAGTTTCAATTGTAAGATCTGTAATTTTATCACAATATAATTTCGGATATAATTGCATTAAAAATTTCCTCCAACTTTTATTATATAATATTATCAATATGTTATTATTTTGTCAATTATATCCTTTATATTTTACTTTCTTTAAATTTATTTACAAAAAATGTGTTTACCTATTGTTATTACCTGTGGTCTAGACCATATCCAACTTGAAGTAGCAGTATTCGGATTAAAATAATAAATACAACCCGAAGTAGGATCCCAACCATTAATAGCATCTTGAGCAGCCTTTCTTGCAGTTGCATCAGGTTCTAGATTTATTTGTCCATCTGCAACAGCTGTGAAAGCTCCCTCTTGGTAAACAACCCCTGCCATTGTATTTGGAAATTTAGAACTTGACATTCTATTTAGTACAACAGCAGCAACAGCAACTTGTCCTTTATATGGCTCACCTCTAGCTTCTGAATATACAACTTTAGACAATAAATATAAATTACTATTGCTACTGCTACTTCCTGATGAATTTGAACTACTTGTTATTCCTAAAGCTTTAAGAGTGGCTGGTCCTGCTATTCCATCTACAGTTAGCCCATTTTTTCTTTGAAAATATTTAACAGCAGAAAGTGTTTTTGAACCATAAATACCATCTACTTCTCCACTATAATATCCCCATCTTTTTAATTTTGTTTGTATTTGCTTTACTTCTTCTCCCCTTGAACCGTATTTAGATAAAGCATATACTGTTGAATATAAGCTTTCTATCAAAAAAATAGAAATGGCAAAAACACAAATTAAAATTCCAATTTTTAAAAACCTTTTCATATAAAATTCTCCTTTATTTCATATTAAACTTGGTAGCTCTTTAAAGTGTTTATTTTCCAATTATACCTAGCATTTCCTTATTTCAAGATTTTATACTTTGTTTTTTGTAATATTTCCGTAATATTGTTATTAAAATTTAATGTTTTTTTTGATTTTTCTAGCTTTTTTTTATTGAATTTTTATAAATTTATTATTATAATGTAGAAAATGATATAAGTAGGAGAAAAATTATGGAATTTACAAACGAAATTTCTTTTAATGACAAATTAATTGAAAACAAAATTGCTAAAATCAATTATCATGGAAGACTATTTAAAAATGGTTCTCAATCTTTAACAATTGTATATGGTTTTGGTAACAATTGGGAATATACTCAAGAAAAACAAATGAATAAAGTAGAAAATGGTTTTGAAGTAGAAGTTGAAATTAAACCTTATGATACTTTTAATTTCTGTTTTAGAAATGAAAATTATAACTGGGACAATAATAATTCTTTTAATTATATATCACCAATTGAGAAAGTTCAAGAAGTTTTAGAACCTGTTGAAATTCAAGATTCTAATGAAGATGCAGCTGTTTCAGATACTCAACAAGAACTAAAAAATTTAGAAAAAGAAATTTCCCTACTATTTGATGAATTATTTGATTCTTCAAATGAAAATACAAATCAAAAAACTATTACTCCTTCTTTTATACCATACGATGAAAAAGAAAATAGTTCTGATAACTTTGATTTAGATGCTTTAATTGAGGAAATTTTAAATCCTGTAATAGCTTCTTCTGACTCAGCAGCTGTTTTAGAAAATGTAGCAACTGAAATTGATGAACCTATTATTTCAAATAATGTAGAAAATGAAGTTTCAGAATTTCCTACACATACACAAAAAACATCAACATTAGTTGAAGATATTTTAGTACCTTTCTATGAAGAAGTTAAACCAATATCAAATGCAGAAGAAGAAAAATTAAATAATATAGATAATTTAATAGAAACTTTAGCAGAAAATACTAAAGCTGCACAAGTTCAAGAAACTCCTGCTCCACAACAATTCCATAAAATAGAAAATATTGAAGAATTGTTTGAAACAGAAGATATTAAAAATCCAGAGCAACCAGAAAATATAGTAGAAAATAAAATAGAAGATAAAAAAGTAGAAGAAAATATTGTTGCTGCAGCAGTTGTAGAAACTCCAAAAAAAGACTTTACTGTTATTGAGGATGAGCCAGAAGTTTATGAACCATCTTTGTTAGAAGAAGTTACTCAAGAAAAAGAAAATTCAAGAGTAGAAGAAAATGTTGCTTTATCTGTGGTAAAAGAACAAAATGATTTTTTAGTTAGTCCTAGAAAATTAAATAAATTCTATTTTATAAAAAAGAAAATAAAACTAGCTTTTTATAAAGCATTAGTTTCTATTCCAAAATTCTTACATAAACAATTTGATTCTTCCGAAAACAATTAATATAAAAAAATTAATCTAAAAAAAGAAACAAGTTTAAACTTGTTTCTTTTTTGTTTTTAAAATATTCCAATTATATTTCCATTTTCGTCTAAATCTATGTTTTCTGCTGAAGGAATTCTTGGAAGTCCTGGCATTGTAAATATTTTTCCTGTTTTGGCAACAATAAATTCTGCACCAGCTTTCAAAATCACTTCATTTATATGTATTTTATAAGGTTTATCACAAAGTAAATTTTTAGCATCATCTGAAAAAGAATATTGCGTTTTAGCTATACATATTGGAAATTCTTTATATCCTAATTTTTCAAAATGTTCTAAATCTTTTTCTGCTTCTTCTGAATATTCTACTCCATCTGCTCCATATATTTTTTTAGCAATTTTCTCTATCTTCGTTTTTAAACTATCTTCTAATTCATATACATATCTAAATTTGTTTTCTGTATTAGCTAATTTAATAACCTTTTCTGCTAAATCTATAGCACCGTCTCCACCTTTGCTCCATACTTCTGCTAAGCTTAGCTCAATATTATTTTGTTTTAAAATTTCTTCTAATATTTTAATTTCCTTATCTGTATCATTAGTAAATTTATTAATTGCAACTATTACATTTAATCCCATCTCATCTCTTAGATTTTTAATATGTTTTAAAAGATTGTGTGCACCTAATCTTAAAGCCTCTGTATTTTCTTTCGTACATTCTTCTACGCTTAAGCCTCCATGATATTTAATTGCTTTTAAAGTAGCTACACATACAGAAACTTTCGGTTTTATATTAGCTTTTCTACATTTTATATCCACAAATTTTTCTGCTCCTAAATCTGCTCCAAAACCTGCCTCTGTAACAACATAATCACCAAGCTTTAAAGCCATTTTAGTTGCTACTATACTGTTGCAACCATGAGCAATATTTGCAAAAGGACCACCATGAATAATTGCTAGATTATGTTCTAAAGTTTGAACAACATTAGGATTAAAAGCATCTTTTAATAAAACAGTTAAAGCTCCGTCTGCCTTTAAATCTCTTGCAGTAATTGCTTCATCATTTTCATTAAAACCTACTATAATATTACCTATTCTTCTCTTTAAATCTGTTAAATCTGTTGCTAAACAAAATATAGCCATTATTTCTGAAGCAACACTTATATCAAAACCATCTTCTCTAGGTTTCATATTTTTTTCTTTTGAAAGTCCTATTTCTATTTTTCTAAGAGCTCTATCATTTAAATCTACACATCTTTTCCAAATTACTTTTTTGAAATTTAATTTATTTCCATAAAAAATATGGTTATCTATCATAGCTGCAAGTAAATTATTTGCTGAAGTTATAGCATGTATATCTCCTGTAAAATGAAGATTTATCTCCTCCATTGGAGCAACTTGTGCATACCCACCTCCAGTAGCTCCTCCTTTTATACCAAATACAGGACCTAAAGATGGTTCTCTTAGAGCAAGTATTGCTTTTTTATCTAATTTATTTAATGCATCAGCTAAACCTATTGCTATAGTAGTTTTACCTTCTCCTAAAGGTGTAGGGTTTATAGAAGTTACAAGAATTAAATTAGCATCATCTCTATTTTTTAAATTTTCTGTTATTTCATTTCTTATCTTTGCTTTATACTTTCCATACTGTTCAACATATTCTTCTTGTATTCCATTTTTTTCTATTATAGAAGCTATGTTTTCTAATTTAATGCTTCTTGCAATTTCTAAATCATTCATAATAACCCCTCCTTATTTTTAATTCTTTATTTTATATTAAAAAATCGCTCCAACTACGAAACCTATAATTGCTCCAACAAAAACTTGAACCGGTGTATGACCTAAAACTTCTACCAATCTTTCTTGTACTTGTATTGTAGATAATCCTGGGGTTTCTATTATTTTGTTTAAAATTCTAGCTTGCTTTCCAGCAGCTCTTCTAACACCTGCTGCATCATACATAACAACAAAAGCCATAATAATTGATATAGCAAAAATGCCACTATCAAAACCATATGCCTTACCTATACAGCTAGATAATGAACAAACAACAGCAGAATGAGAACTAGGCATTCCTCCTGCTCCCATTAATCTTCTTATATTTATTTTCTTATTTATAAAAAAATCAGTTAAAAATTTAAATAATTGTATAAAAAACCAAACTAATAATGGTATAATTAAACATTTATTTGTTACAACTTGTTTTATAATGTCCATTTTCTTCTCCAATTTATTTTTATGCTAATTTTATAAAATCTTTTTATTCTATATTTTCTGAATTTTCAGGAATAAAATTTTCTTCTTCTCCCTCTTCTGCATTAATTAAAATTGTAATTCTTTTTTCTGCATTCTCCAATTTTTCGTTACATTCTTTAGAAATTTTCATTCCTTTTTCAAATAACTCAACAGATTCATCTAATGTTAAATTTTCTTTTTCTAACTGAGTTGTAATATCTTCTAATTCTTTCATTAACTCTTCAAAATTTTTTTCTTCTCTACTCATATTATCTCCTTTTAGTATAGTTCTATTTGTTCTTTTTCTAAATCTACTTTATAATAAGATATAACTTTTCCAGAAGTACTAGTTATTGTTACTATATATTCACCATTACTATTTACATAACAATCAAACAAAACAGTATCGTCTTCGCCCCATTCTTTTTTTACAAGTTCAATTGCTTTTTCCTTACTATCTGTAGAATTTACCAAATTTCCTGTAGGTTCTCCTGTCTCGGTATTTGAAGTATTATTATTGTTTTCAGACGAATTAGTATTTGTATTATTGTTTTCAGCAGTATTTTCCTCAGTTTCATTAGACATATTAGCAATATTATTTGTAATTTCATTATTTGAATCTTCTATATCGTCTACACTATAATTTTTATCTTCTATTTTTTTATTCATATCAAAAATCATATAAAAAGTTGCAGCTACAGCTATAATACATAATATTGGCACACATAATAATAATTTTCTTAATTTTCCATTTTTCTTTCTATTTCCCATTTGTTTTCTCCTAATCTTTTATTATTGCTTTTTTAGAACCATCTTGATATCTTAATACTACATTCATATTCTCTTTTAACTCACTAGATTTTGTAATTAGTTTTCCTTCAAATTCTGTTAAACAATAACCTCTTGTGAGTGTTTTTAAAGGACTTAAAGTATCTAATTTAGTTATCCATTTCATAGCATATAATTTTGAATCTTTAAGCTTTTGTAATAATAAATTTTCCATTTTTTTGCATTTACTATCTATTAACATATACTCATCATTTATACGTTGTTTTGGATATTTGTAAACTCTAGAATTCATACATTTTTCAAAACGCAATCTCATAATCTGAGTTTTTCTATTTAAAGCCATTTTTAGTCTACTTCTATATACTTCTATATTATCTTGTAACTTTTTTACATCAGCTACTGCTAGCTCTGCTGCTGCAGATGGAGTTGGTGCTCTTAAGTCTGAGACAAAGTCAGATATTGTAAAATCTGTTTCGTGTCCCACTGCAGATATTATAGGTATATCTGATGTATATATAGCTCTAGCAACAATTTCTTCATTAAAAGGCCATAAATCTTCTAAAGAACCTCCCCCTCTTGCTAGAATTAAAACATCAGCTAATTTTTTTTCATTCATTATTTTTATTGCCTTTGCTATTTTTTCTCCGACTCCTGCTCCTTGAACTGGAACAGGATATAATCTGATACAAACTTTTGGATTTCTTCTAGTAGAAACATTAATTATATCTCTTATAACAGCTCCTGTATTTGAGGTTAAAACACCAATTACTTTTGGCATAAAAGGTATCTTTTTTTTGTGAGATTCATCAAACAAGCCCTCTAATTCTAGTTTCTTTTTTAATTCTTCATAAGCAGTATATAAACTCCCCATTCCATCTTCTTGCATATTCTTACAATAAATTTGATAAATACCATCTCTTTCAAAAACAGACACAGTGCCATAAACAATAACCTTCATTCCGTCTTTTGGCTCGAACTTTAAATTTACTGCAGAAGATTTAAACATTATACATTTAATTAAAGACTTTTCATCTTTTAAAGTAAAGTATAGATGTCCTGTATAATGATGCTTATAGTTTGAAATTTCTCCCTTAACTAAAACATTATTTAAGAACTCGTCCATTTCTACTTTATCTTTCATATATCTATTTAATTCAGTAACAGTAATTGGATCAATTTTCATTAGTTTCTCCATTTTGTAAATTCTTTTCTTTTACTACACTTGCTAAAATACCATTAATAAATATTGGAGCAGAATCATCTGCATATTTTTTTGCAAGCTCAACTACTTCGTTTATCGCAACCTTATAAGGTAAATTTTTATATATCATTTCATAAATTGCTATTTTTATTAAGCTTAAGTTTATTTTTGAAATTCTATTTAAACTCCAGTTTTCTTTTAAATTATTAACAATTAAAGAATTTATTTGATCTTCATTTTTTGTTATCCCTTGTGAAATATCTTTTAAATATTCTATAACTTTTTCATCTGATACTTCATTATTTTCTAAAAATATATTAAATTGATCATCTTCATTTTCTTTTTGTACTTCCATTTCATATACTAGTTTAAAAGCTAGTTCTCTCATTGCTGACCTTTGCATATTTCCTCCCATTCTTGCTATAAATAAACTACATTTATTTAACTAAAATTTATCAATAAATTTCTTTAAAGTTTCTTTTACTGAATCCTTATTCTTTTGAACATAATTTCCAAGTAATATTCCAGCTGCAATTACTACAAGTGCAAATAATAATTTAAATAGGCCTGTACAAACTAATAAAATAGCAATAACTCCACCGATAATAGCGCCTTTATATTTCACAATAAAGTCCATAATGTTCTCTGGTTTTTCTTCCATTTTAATTACTCCTCTCCATTATCAATTTCCTTATTAACTTCTTCATTTGTTTCAATAGTATTATCATTTTCTGATGTATTTGTTGTATTATCCACATCTTCTACTTTAGATTTACTTTTTTTGCTAGTTATATTTTTTATTTTTATATTAACTTCTTTAACATCTAAATCTGCTGTTTTCTTCATTGCGTCTTTTATTCTTCTTTGTAATTCGGTGGAAATTTCTTTAAGCATTACATCTCCACTTACAACAGTTGTTACATAAACCTTTAAATTTCTATCTTTGTCTAATACAGTTTTACTAGAAATAGATTCTGCTCCAGGTATATTTTTAGAAACACTAGATATTAAATTTTCTAAACTTTCTTTTGAAATAATTAATTTTCCACTTGCATTTTCTAATACAATTCCATTTTTTGCTTCATCTACTGGTTTTAATCTAGCAAATAAACATCTAATAGCTAGTAAAATTAATATTGCAAATACAATCAATACTATTCTAATTGGATATGTTCCTTCCAATAAGAACAATATTGCTTTTGGTATGACTGCTAATGGTATAATGTCGAACATCAATAGCATAATAAATACACAAATAAGTATAATAATAATTGAAAATAATTTTAGTGCAAATCTTTCTATAAATTTCATTTTTTATTCCTCCTAAATTTGTTGCTTTTTTACATATTATTCTTCACTTTCTTCTTGCTCTTTTTCTTTTTCTGTAATAGCATGAACTCCTTGCACATGAACATTAACCTCTAAAACCTTTAAACCTGTCATTGTCTCAACAGATTTTTTTACTCTTGTTTGAATTTCAAAGGCAACATCTGGTATTCTTGCTCCATACTCTACTATAATATTTACATCTATTTTTGCAGACTTTTCATCTGCATCTACTTTTATTCCTTTTCCTAAATTTTTCTTTCCACTTAAAGCCTCTGTAATCCCTGCAAAAGTTCCAGACATACCGTATACACCTTGTACCTCTGAAACTGCAATTCCTGCATATGTTGCAATTGCATCATTTGAAATTTTTACAACATCATTTCCTGACATTTCTTCTATTTTTTCTTCTGCAACCTCTTCTTTTACTTCGTCTTGCTTATTATTTTCCTCCATTTTCAAGACCTCCTTTTATATAATAAGTATAACAATATACTATTTTTTGTGCAAGTATAAAACGTTTTTTTATAATGATAAATTAATCAAATATACTACCTACTTTTATATTGTTTCCTCTTAAAAAATCATTAATTCCCATCTTTCTAGCATTTTCTCCTTGAATTTCTAAAACTGATATATATCCCTCTTTAGCTTTAATATATAATCCAACTTTATCATTACTATATAGAACTGTTCCATTTTCTATCTTATTTATTCTTTCTATTAATTCTTCTTTTTCTTTAATATCACAATCATTTACTAATAAAATGTTTAAAATTTCTTCTTCATTTAAAACTTGCACCTTCCAAAATTTAAACTTTTTATTGTCTAACATAGAATATGCTCCCATTATAGGATTTAGTCCTCTAACTAGATTTTTAATTTCAATAGCAGTTTTTTTATCCCAATCTATCTTTGACATTTCCTTATCTAACATTGGTGCTAAAGTAAAATCTTCTGGTTGCTTAATTCTTTTTATGGTACTTGCTTCAATTTGTTTTAAAGTATCTATTAATAATTTAGCACCTAATTTAGATAATCTATCCCAAAGTTCTCCTGTTGTTTCATCTTCTCCTATGGTTACCTTTTCTTGCAAAAGTATATCTCCTGCATCCATTTTCTCATTCATATACATAGTTGTAATTCCAGTTTCTTTATCACCATTTAAAACAGCCCATTGAATTGGTGCAGCACCTCTATATTTTGGCAGTAAAGAGCCATGAACATTTACGCAACCTAAAGCTGGTACTTTTAGAAAAGATTTTGGCAATATTTTACCATAAGCTACAACACAAGCTATGTCCGGATTTAAAGTTCTTATTTTTTCTTTAAATTCTTCGTTATTAGTTATTTTTTCTGGTTGAAATATTTTTAAATTCTTCTCAATTGCATACTCTTTAACAGGAGAATATACCATTTTCATTCCTCTACCCTTTGGTCTATCTGGATTTGTTACAACCCCGCAAACCTCATATCCGTTTTCAACAATTTCTTTTAAAGCCTCTTTTGCAAAATCTGGTGTTCCCATAAAAAGAATTCTCATTTCTACACATATATTTTAAGTATCTAAATGAACACTTAAAATTTTCCTTTCTATAAATTTAATTTTTATTTTCTTTTACATCTGGTGTAACTGTCTCTAGTGTTCCTGGTTCTACTTTTTTTACAAAAACAATACCATTTAAATGATCTATCTCATGTGCTAAAGCTTGTGCTAATAAGTCTTTTGCTTTAATTTTTACTTTTTTACCTTCTAGATTTAAAGCTTCTACTACAACTTCTTTAGGTCTTTTTACTTTTCCAAATTTATTTGGAAAACTTAAACATCCTTCATCTACTATTTGTTCGCCTTTTTCTTTTATTATAACTGGATTTATAAGAATATATTGTGTTCCTTCTTCATATAAATCAATTACTATAATTCTTTTTAATATTCCAACTTGTGGACCTGCTAATCCAACCCCATCAAATTTATGCATTGTATCCATCATATCTTGAGCTAATTCTTTAATCTTATCATCTATAACATCAATCTCTTTTGCCCTTTTAGTTAAGATTTCATCACCCTCGTATCTTAAATTTCTTATAGCCATATTTTAAATCTCCTTTTATATCATATTATTTGGATTAATATCTACAGTAATAGTTGTATCTTTAATTTTGCCAATTATATCCTCTGCCATACTATATTTTATACAATCTATCAATTTTAGATTCACTTTTCCTTTTAAAATCATTCTATATCTATATTTATTCTGAATTTTATCAACTGGTGAAGGAACTGGTTTATACAAAAAGTTTTGTGTTTTATCTAAAATCCTGTTTAAAGCAAAATACATTTTATTAGATGTATTTTGTATTTCTTGTAGGTTTTTTCCATTAAACTTGATTAATATTATATCGCAAAAAGGCGGATATTTCAACCTTTTTCTTATTTCAGACTCTATTTTATAAAATTCCTCATAATCTTGTTTTTGAGCTAAAGCTATTGCGTAATGATCTGGATTATAAGTTTGTATATATACTCTTCCAGCCTTTTCTTCTCTACCAGCTCTACCTGAAACTTGTAATATTGTTTGAAAAGTTTTTTCTACCGCTTTATAATCCTCCATATTTAAAATACTATCAGCTGTAACTATGCCTACCAAAGTTACATTTGGAAAATGATGTCCTTTTGCAATCATTTGAGTTCCAACTAATATATCAATATTTTCATTTTTAAATTTATTTAATATTTCCTCGTGTGAATTCTTTTTACTAACAGTATCTATATCCATTCTAATTGTTGTTGCTGTAGGAAATAACTTCTGTATTTCTTCTTCTAATTTCTGTGTTCCTGTTCCAAAATATTTTATTTTTTTACTCTTACAATTTGGACATTCTTGCATTACTGAAATTTCATATCCACAATAATGACATTTTAATTTATTTTCATATTTGTGATAGGTTAAACTAATATCGCAGTTTTTACATTTAGCTACATATCCACATTCTCTACACATAATAAAAGTAGAATATCCTCTTCTATTTAAAAATAGAATTGTTTGCTCTTTTTTTTCTAAATTTTTTCTTATTTCTTCTTGTAATTTAAGTCCAAGCATTGAACGATTTCCATGTGCTAGTTCATATCTTAAATCTATTATTTGAATATTTGGAATCTTAGCATTATTTGCTCTTTTAGTTAATTTATATAGTTCTATATCTCTATTTTCTGCTTGGTAAAAGGTTGTAATTTCCGGCGTAGCACTTCCGAAGTACTAGTGGACAATTGTTTTCTTTAGCTATATATTTTGCTATTTCTTTTGCATTATATCTAGGTGTCATCTCAGATTTATAGCTCATATCATGTTCTTCATCTATTATAATAATTCCCAAATTTTCTACAGGAGCAAAAATTGCCGAACGAGCTCCTATTACAATTTTTACTTCACCATTTTTTATTTTTTGCCACTCGTCAAATCTTTCTCCAATAGACAATTTACTATGTAATACTGCTATTTGCTGTCCAAATCTCGCCAAAAATCTGTCTACCATTTGCGGAGTAAGTGAAATTTCTGGAACTAGGACAATTGCCATCTTTCCCATTTTTATACTAGTTTCAATCAATTGCAGATAAATTTCTGTTTTTCCGAGAACCTGTAATTCCATATATTAAATTTTCAGAATATTCTGAATTTTCTATTGAATACTTTATCCCCTCAAAACATCTAGCTTGTTCTTCATTTAATTTTTTTGCTTTATCTTTAACTATATTTTTATTTATAAAAGGATTTCTTACAATTTGTTCCTCTCTAAATTCTATATACCCATTTTTTTGCAAGGTATTAAGTACAGCTTTACTTACATCTGCCAAATTTTCTAAATCAGAAATGTATGTTCCATTATTTTTTATTAAAAATTTTAATGCTCTAATCTGTTTTTCACTTTTTAGAATACCTTTTTCGATTTCCTCTTCTAGTTCTTCTGATTTCTCGGTTAAATAAACAAAATTTCCTTTTTTCTCTTTTGCCCAATTTGAAACTTCTTTTGAGGCTGTACCTGGTGCTAGCATTAGCTTAATACAATCTGAAATATTACAAAAATATTTCCTTGCCATTAATTTTGCAAGAATAATATTCTGCTCTGTTAAACTTTCTTTATTATCTAATTTAACTATTTCTTTTTTTGCAAACTCTGAAGCTTCTTTTAAACCAATTACAAAACCGTCTTCTAACTTTTTTCCGTTTCCAAAAGGTGCAAAAATTCTAGAGCCTATTTTTATATCTTTTTCCATTGACTCTGGTACTATGTAATCAAATATTCTATTAAGAGCTCGCGCATTGCTATTTATTATTATTTCAGCGTACATTTTATCTCCTTTGAATAGTTACTATTTTAGCACAAAAATTTTGTTTAGTAAATAACATAAAAAGGTCTTTTATAAAAGAAAAGCGATTTATAAACTAAAATAGTCTTTATAAATCGCTCTCTTTTATTCTTGACTTAGCCATTCTTCATATCCATCTAAAATTTTTTCTTTTACTTCTACTGGAGTTAAATTAGTTGTATCGATAACTAAATCGTAATTATTTAAATCTTCTTTGTGTATTCCATAAACATTAAAATATCTTTCGTTTTCCATCTTGTATCTTCTCTGCATATCCTCTTTTTGCTCTTCAATAGTAGCAAATTTTTCTGTATCCTTGCGATTAATATCTGATAATGCTCTTTTAGCAGCTTCATTTATATCAATTGTCAAATATACTTTATATGAATTAGGTACTGCATACCATCCAAGTCTTGCATCTATTATAAAGTGATTATGAGTTTTGGCATATTCTGCAGCACTTCTTTCAATTTGTTTATCTATTTCTGGATGTTCATTCAAATACTCATTAAAACTCGTAATATCTAATCCTTTTTCTTTTGCAAGTTTTCGAACATATTCACCATTACGATAAACTGTATAGTCTAGTTCTTCTGCCAAAAGTTTCGAAACAGTTCCCTTTCCACTCGCAAGTTCTCCTGAAATTGAGATTATACACTTTTTTTCCATAATATGCTCCTTTTATTCTTCCTCTTTGTTTGTTTCTTCTTCATCAGATAATTTTACTTTTCCTTCAGCTATTTCCCATACAGCAAGTGAAACTGGTGATTTTTCATCATGATCTGTAAGTACAGGTGCTCCTTGTGCAATTTGTCTTGCTCTTTTAGCTGTTATTGTAATTAATTCAAATCTATCATCTACAATATTTAATAAATCTGTAACTGCTGGTTTAACTAACATTTTCATTTTCCTCCTTAAAATTATTCTTCTTCATCTTCATCATCATCGTTATCTACTCTACTTGCAACAGTTTCAGGTTGCACAGCAGACAAAATAATATGTCCAGAATCCATTATTATAACAGATCTTGTTCTTCTTCCATAAGTAGCATCTATTGCCATTTTTGAATCTTTCGCTTCTTGTACAATTCTTTTTATTGGCGCAGATTCAGGACTAACAATAGATATAATCCTTTCTGCTGAAACTATATTTCCAAATCCTATATTGATTAATTGCATCACAATCCCTCCTTTTTGAATTATTCTATATTTTGAATTTGTTCTCTTATGTTTTCTATTTCAGTTTTAATATAAATAACTCTATTTGTGATTTCTAAACAATTAGCTTTAGAGCCTATTGTATTTGTTTCTCTATTCATCTCTTGTACTAAAAAATCAAATTTTTTTCCAATTGGAGAATCTTCCTTTAAAAGCTTTCTAAATTGTGAAATATGACTTCTAAGTCTTGTTAATTCTTCTTCAATTGAACATTTATCTGAATATATTACAATTTCTTGAGCTAACCTATTTTCATCTACAAGATCTGTATTTAATAGTTCTTTTACTCTTGTTTCTAGTTTTACCATATATTCTTGTACTAAAGTAGAAGAATATTTAGATATCTCCTCTACTTTAATTTCTATATCGTTTATTCTTTTTTCAATATCCTCTACAAGCTTTGCTCCTTCAAGCTCTCTCATTTGAATAAATTTTTCCAAAGCTTCTTCTATTGCTACATTTAATTCTTTACTTATTAATTCTTCTTGAGAATCTTCGTCTATCTTAAGTACTTCTGGAAATTTCGAAATATCCATAACATTAATATTATTCTCTATTCCAGTTTCTTCTGCAAGTGCTTTTAATTCTTGAATATATATTTTTGCTAATTCTTTATTTAATTTTATATTAGTTCCTTGACTACTATAATTTTCAAAATTTATATAAACATCAATTTTTCCTCTAGATATTGCTTTTGATATTGTTTTTCTAATACTATCCTCTAAGCAATTAAAAAAACGAGGCATTTTTATTGAAATATCATTATACTTATGATTAACAGCTTTTATTTCTACAGTATAGGTTCGGCCTTCTATTTCATACTTTCCTCTACCAAACCCAGTCATACTTCTTATCATTTTTTACTCCTTTTTCTTTGATTTTTGTGTGCTTTTCTTTGTAGTAGCTTTCTTTGGTTTACTATTTGTATTACTTTGGTTTTTATTCTTATTTTGACCAGACTTTTCACTATTTATTTTTTTATTTTCTATTTCTTGTTTTTGTTTCTTTTTAGCTTCTTTAATTATTCTTTTTTCTTCTTTTTTAGCTTCTTCTAATGCATTAATTTCTTTTATTAATTTTGTACTTTCTTCATCTAAATAGCTACTATTTTCGTCATCTTTAACAATTTCTTTTACATCACTTAGATTGTTTAAATATTCTCTAGAAATTTTAATATTCATAAATATACTTTTAGCAACATAATATATAGCGAAAAACACAGGTGTTAACATAAATATCTGTCTTACCATATCTTTCATATATATATATATGTATGGTATATACATTACTATAATACTAAAAGCTAATAACTCTATTGCAGAAAACATTATTTCTATATTTTCTTTTCTATACGCTGTTTCAAATATTACTACTGTAATAAATATCGATAAAACTGAAAATAGTTTAACGCCAATTATAAAATCTGAAGCTTTAGCATTTAAATATAAAATATTAATTGCTATCATAACTAGCATATATAATATTGACAATGCTAAATTTTCAAAAACTTTTGCATTTATTTTATCTCTAACTTCTTTTGTTAATTTTCTTTTGTTCTCTAATTCTTTTTCCATTTGTGTTTCTTCTATCATTATTCTCCTCCAAAGTTTTCTAACTCGTACATTATTATAGAAGTCATACTTAAAGCTACTGTTTCTGTTCTTAAAATTCTTTTGCCTAAACTAATAACTTTAGCTCCATTGTCTTTCATTTGTTTAACTTCGTTTTCCTCTAGTCCACCTTCTGGACCTATTAGAAAAGCAATTTTTATTTTATCTTGTTTTGGTTTTAATTCTTTTAAAACTTTTTTTAAGGATAACTTATTTTCTTGCTCATATGCTACTAAAAATAAATCATATTCTTTTATTGTTTCTTTAATTTCTTCTATAGTTCTAACAGAATCTATTTCTGGTATTAAATCTCTACCACATTGCTTTGCAGCTACTTCTGATATTTTTTGCCATCTTTCTATTTTCTTTTGCTTGTCTTTACCATCTAATTTAACAATACATCTTTTAAGTGCTACTGGTACAAATTTATTTACACCAAGCTCTGTTGATTTTTGTATAATAAGCTCCATTTTATCAGCTTTTGGTAAACCTTGAAATACAGTTATATCTACATTGCTTTCTGCTTCGTTTTCTACTTTTTTTATTATTGTACAAAGAATAAAATCCTTTTGGGCTTCCTGTATACTACATATATAGTTTGTACTATTTTCTGTATTGCAAATTTTTATTTCATCTCCAATAGAGAGTCTTAGTACATTTTTTATATGATTAACATCATCTCCTAGGATTTTTATTTCATTATTATTAATTTGATCTTCTTTTACAAAAAATTTACTCATATATTCCTTACTTTTCTAATTAATACTGATATTATATCACTTAAATTTCAATAAGTAAATACAAAAATGTAAGATTTTAAGAGTTTTAAAGAGATTAGTAGAGATATACTGTGTAATTTTTTTCAAAAAAAATAGCTAACTCAAAGTTTAGCTATTTTTATTTTTCTTAATTTACTTATATCTCATAAACCCAACCTGGTTGCCAATTTTTAGTTTTTCTCCAATCTTGTTTAATAGCCTGCTCCCAAGTTATTTTTTTTGTGATTACTTCTAGAGCTAACTGTGGTGCTTTATGAGCAACTAAAGCTATAGTTTTTCCATTATAATTTTCTAATAAATAATCACAAAAATTTTTTAATCTTTCTTCGACATCTTTTAAAGATTCTCCATTAGGAAATGGATTTATAATATGTTCTTCATATTTTACTAAAGAACTATCAGCACCATTTAAATCGCCATAATTACATTCTCTAATTCTTTTGTCGTGTAATATTTCTTTTAAATCTTTAAATGTATATTCTGCTGAATCCATTGCTCTTTTTAGATCTGAACTAATTACTAAATCTATCTCGTTCAAATTTATTTTCTTTTTTAATTCAATACTTTGTTCTATTCCCTTTTCACTTAAAATTCCTGAGTTCCAACCGGTTGCTTTATGCTCTATATTATCAGTTGTAGTTCCATGTACAAAATAAATAATTTTAACAGACATTTTCTTCTCCTTAATTTTTTACTAAGTTTATCTTAACACAAAATATGTTTATTATCAAATCCATTTTAATTTTTTAGTTCATATTCATCTATATTTGGTTCAATAAAATCTGTTTCTGATACTGTATTAAACTCATATACATATTCTGCTGCTGGCCATCTTCCTTGTGTTCCATCTGAATCTTCAAGCTCATATGCAATTGTGCTTATTATAAGTCCTGTTTCTTTGTTTATATACATTCCTTCTGAACAATAACTATATGGGCTTTCAAAATTAGATATATAGTAACATTCATTACCATCAAAAGTTGTTGTTGTTATTTTCGCAGGTATAGAAGCCCAAAATAATTGCCACATATTTTCTACATATAGAGTATTTTGTAGTTCAACACTTATGCTCATATTTTTATTTAATTCAGCAGTTTTACTATCTTCTGTTTCTGTATAAATGTTTGTTAAATATTCACTATATCCTTCTTTTTCACTAATTTTTTTAGCAAACATTGTTCTTGTAATTCTTTCTTCATCTGTTATTTTAGTAGTTATTATTTTTTTTCTATCTTCTAAATTAAACACTTCTGTTTTTGTATAATTGTCTTTATCATAAGAATATGATATTCTATGATAATTAGTAGAAGTTATTGTTTCTTCAGCATTATTGGATAATTTAGATATTATAGAAATTTTCCTTCCAGTTGATAATAAAAATAATAATAATAATATTATTATTATAGCTTTCAAAAATTTCATTTTTTTACTAAATTTTTTTATATATTTTACTTCTGTTTTATCTCTTGTTAGGTTATTTAAGTCAAATTCTTTTTTCATATTCTCAAATATATTTTTACACTCATCACATTTTTTTAAATGTTCCTCTATATATTTATTAGTTTCTTCAGACGTCAGTTTCTCAATATAATTTGGTAATAAATCTTGAATAACTCTACAATCTCTATTTTCTTTCATATTAATCAACCTCCTTTAGCTTATTTTTTCCTTTATAAAAAGTCATTCTTGCCCAATTCTCTGTCTTGTTCAAAATAATACCAATCTCTTTAAAACTCAGTTCTCCAGTTATTCTCAAATATATGACCTCTCTTGTTTTTTCGTCTAGATTTTGCATTTTCTTATACAATAAAAGTTTTTCATCATTAGAAATAACTTGTTCTTCTAATGTATTTAAAGCTTGTACATCTAATAAATCTTTTTCTTCTACATTTACAATCTTTTTATTTTTTCTGCATTGATCATACCAAAGATTTTTAGCAATCTGGCAAAGCCATACTGAAATTTTGCATTCTCCTCTGTAGGTGTCTATTTTCTTTACAGCTTTATAAAAAGTTTCTTGCGTAAGTTCTTCTGAGATATCATTATTCTTTGTTAAACAGAATAAGTATTTATTAACTGTTTCAAAATATTCTTTGTATATTTTTTCGATATCCTGCATAACTTTTTCCTCCTTGTATATATGACGTACAAAATTTAATTTTGTTATAAATTTTTATAAAAACAAAACTCTTAAAAGTATTTTTATTTTACTTTTAGGAGTTTATTAATCGTTTATATACATGATTTTTTATTTTTATTCTAAATTGTCAGAGTCTCTCTTTAATAAATTTAAAGTTATTGTTCTTAGCTTCTTTTTTGTATTCTTCTATAAATTTCTTGCATGGTGTATATAAATTTTCTGGTAGATTGTCTATATCAAACCATTTCCATTCACTATGCTTTGTTGGTTCTAAATTTTTCAATTCTCCTTCGAACTTATTTGCAACTACTTGTATTGTTACAAAATGCTTATTAGGTTGCATATCATCTGTTGCTCCAAAAATTGATAATTCTGAGATATTTAAATTTGTTTCTTCTTTGGTTTCTCTTATAGCACCTTCCAAAATTGTTTCATTATATTCTTGTTTTCCACCAGGAATAGTCCAACTACCTGGTTCATAAATTCCTCCAGTATCTTTGTAGTTATCACATCTATGACCTAGCAGAATTTTATTACCATTTCTAATTATGATTCCTAAACCAACTTTAATTACATTTTCCATTATATTTTCCTCCTATTTTTAAATATCTTTTTTGATATAATAATATTCTATACAAACATCTTTAAATCCTAATTTTCTATACATATCTGCTGGATAATATTCATCTTCTGTTTGTAAAAAAGCTAATTTTAATTTTCTATCACTACATATTTTTAATTGTTGTTTTATAATTTCTTTTCCGATTCCTTTACATCTAAATTCTTTTTTTACTGCTAAACCATATATTCCATAAATTTCATTATCATATACAGCACTTGTAATACCTACAATTTTGTCGTTAACTTTTGCAAAGAAAAATTCTTCCGTATATTCATTTTTCATTTTTTTATGATTTGCATAGACCTCTTTATAAATTGAGTCTAGATTTCCATAAGGGTCATCTTTTTCTCCTGTTTGATATGCTTTTAACATTTCTTCACTATATAATTTCATGTTTGTTGTTTTTTCCAATTTTACATTTAAAGAACAATTACTTTTAATATTTTTTATATTATCAAAGTCGTCAAAAATTTGCCATACTTCATTTGAAACTAATTCATATGTATTATCAAAAAACATTTCTGGATGGCTATAAATTTCTTTCATAAATGGTAATACAGCGATAGTCACATCTCTATTTTTTACTTTCATTTTAGGAATAGCGTCTAAAATTATTTTATCAAAATTTTCCTTATTTTCTGCTTTTATATCTGTAATAAAATTGTACCAATAATCTTTAATTTCATTACTATATGCAATACTATAATTTTCAAATTTATCTATTCCATCAAATTGAAATCCCAAATTTGCATATATATTAAAATAATTTAGTTTTTTAATTAATTCTAAATCCATATATAATATCCTTTCTAATATATTTAATAATTACAGCTTTTTAAATATGCTACTCTAATTTCATGCATTTTACTAGCAATCTTTATACCTTCAGTAATTCCATATTCTTGCATTACCTTATTTCCATTAGTACAATTTATAACTTCATAGCCTAAATTAGCAAATTGATTTTTATTTGTATCTTCTAACATATTATCTGCATCTACAATTATTTGTAATCCGTCTAATCCTAAAAGTGTTTTATTAATTTTTTCTATAAAACTTACCTTTTTTGAAGCTGTCATTTTATCAAAAATTCCACCTCTCATATGTTCTAAGCAAGCTGTTTCTCCGCATTTTATTAGTCTTGTTGGAATTTTCAATCTTTTTCCAATTATTTTTACCAAATCAAAGCCTCTTTTTTCATGATTTATATGATGTGGATATTCTTCCTCGGGAGTTGTTCCTTTTCCTAAATCATGTGCTAACGCTGAAAATCTTAATTCTAATTTTCTTTCTTCATCTAATTCTATAGTTTTATTTGCCACCCTATCTAATACTAGCATAGTATGATTATATGCATCTCCTTCAGGATGATATTTTATTGGTTGTTCTGCACCAATCAAATCATATATTTCTTTAAAATGTATTTCCAATACATTTGCTTTTTTTAAAACATCAAAAAATATCGATGGCTTATTTGTTAACAATGCTTTTTTTAATTCATTATATACTCTTTCTGCAGGTAAACTTAATAATTCTGCTTTCAATGAATTCATCATTTTTATTGTACTATCTTCTACTTGAAAATTAAATTGACTTGCAAATCTCGCAACTCTATATACTCTCAATGGATCTTCTGCAAAACGGGTACTAACAGCTCTAATGCTATGATTTTTTAAATCCTCAATTCCGTTATATGGATCTATTATTTTACCAGTTAATACTTCTTTTGCAATTGCATTTATAGTAATATCTCTACGTTCTAAATCTTCTTCTATTGTTATTTTTTTATCAGTTTCGATATTAAAATTATTGTGTCCTATTCCTATTTTTCTTTCTTTTCTTGCTAGAGCAAACTCTTTATCTTCAATAGAAAATACTGGAAAATCTTTTCCTCTAACAATTGCTTCTGGAAAGAGCTCTTTAAATTCTTCAAATGAAATACCTGTAACTGCATAATCTTCATCATGTTCTACAAAGCCTAATAATTCATCTCTAACCGCTCCACCAACTAAATATAAATTTCCACCTTTTAACTTAATTTTTCTTGCTATTTCTTTTATATCTTTCAAAGTTTAGTAACACCTCTTATTGATATAATATTTATATTTTATTTTATATCACAGAAGCCTCTTTTTTACAAGAAAAAAGAAGATTGTTTGTAAACAATCTTCTTTCTAATTAAAATATTTTTGGCTCCTTTGCGAGAGACGTTTTCGAAAAATCTGTCACAAAAAAGTTACTTATTTCCGTTTCAAATGTAGTTATAGCAATATGTTGCAAGAATTGTATGTACAAGTTGGCAATTTTTTGCTACAACTGTTGTTTATAATTTAACATAAGTTTTTAAATTTTTCAATTATTTTTTTATATTTTTAAAATCAATTTTTATAACATTATCCATTCCGGTATCTCTACTTTTCAATGTTCCCCTTTCTAACCCAATTAAATCTTCAATTTCTTCTCTTTCTAGCCATATTCCATTATTATTCAAATCTAACATTAATTCATCAGATGAAAACTTATTATTATCCAATAACATATTTATTGCTAGCTTTATTATGGTTGGCTCTTGTATTTTTATTGTGTCGTCAAGTGGTTCCAAATGTCTATATCCTTTTGAATAAGCCTGTTTTATTAAATATTGTAATTGATTTTTTGTAATTATTCCTAAATCAGTTGCTCTCATCATCATTGCAATTATAGATACTTTCCATTTTTTCTTTAATTCTT
>CALXZR010000020.1 GCA_944393295.1 uncultured Clostridia bacterium | reverse complement strand
ATTTTCTCAAGCAATAAGAATCCTCTATAATGTATTATTATAGAATCATTTTAGTGCTTGCATGACTTAGACTCACATTTGCGACCTTCGGGTTATGAGAATGGGTTGACTGGTTTTTGAATTTTAGTGAAATCAAAGGTTTTAGCTGATATTTTAGTACATTCGAGTATTTTAGCATATCGAATATTTGTGTAATTTTAGGACGTTTTTTGAGGATTTCTTCCCCAACTTTTCCCCAATTTATTTTATACATTTGTTCGTATAAAAATTGGATATTAATGGGAAACTTAAAATTTATTTAGGAGGTTTTCAATTATGAATAATAATATTACTTATCATAAAGAAGGAGATTATTTTATGCCAAATTTGTATTTACCTATACAACCTAGAAAGCAAATTGGAAAATACGGTAGATTAAGATTAAATTACTTGAAAAATTTTAATAAAGGCCTATATACAGAATTACTTATAGCTGATACTTTAAAACAACATTGGTTAGATATAGATGAATGTGTTAATGAAAGAGTTCATGTACTTATAAAACAATTTGCTGAGTCTGAAAATATTGATGAGTGCTTAAAAGAACATCATCAAATGGAATGGGTTCAGGCTATGAATAATATTAAAAATAGAGCTGAAGAAATTGTATTAAATGAGATTATATATGTATAGGAGGATATGAAAATGGTGAATTTTAGAGAAGTAAATGATGATATTTTGAAAGAATGGTTTGATTTTAGAGAAGAAACTTGTTTTTGCTATGCAGATAAACAAGATAGAGAAAATAATATTAAGTTTGATTTTTTTAGAGAGAATATTTTGAAGAATATTCCTAAGCAAAATCAAAATTATATTGATAATCAACTTGATCTGATTTATGATGATTTTATGAGGTATTTAACTTATATCACTGAGAAATATTATAGAAATGGATTTGTAGACGGTTCTCAGTTAGTTATAGGATGTTTTGATGAATAGATAATATATGATCCAAAGTTTTTTCAAAATTTTGAAAAAACTTTGGATTTTTATCTACTTTTTTCAAACTTATGAAAATTATTTATAACATAAAAGGCGAGTTAATTCTCGCCTTCTTTCATTAAAATTTCTTTTTTAATTCACTATCTGGAATAAAGTTTTTTACTCTGTGATAATCTTTATCATGCCCTCTGTTAATATCCTCTGGTAGTAATCCATGGCCTTTAGTTCCATCCTTTGCTATTACCGCAGCTATGTCCATTCCATCTTGTCTATTAGCTTTTGGATTTGCTTTTAAATAAGCATTTATGTAATCTTTTTCATTTTTAGGTGATTGTCTATTTTTTCCTATTTTGTTTTCCATTGTTATTTCCTCCTTTCTTATTATAATTATATAAAATAACCTGCAAGAATCTTTTTCCTTTCTGCCCTCTTGCAAATTAAAGAAGAAATATGCTATAATTAAACAAATAAAGATTGCATACTTTATTAATTCGTTCAATGTATTAGCATTGGGCGTTTTTTCTTCTTATCTATATACCATTAATAATAATACTTAACTTGTATTAATACTAATTTCATATTATATTTTTTCAATTCAAATACAACTTGATATACTGTTCCCTGAAAACTCTCATCTAGCCAATTGTTTAATGTATCTTTAATATATTTTTCAGGTTCATCATTTAATATCTCTCCAGTATATATTTCAAATTTAAAATCATCAAAAACTTTATATTGCCACTTTTGTTTATTGTTTTCATAACATAATAAAGCCATAGTTTCTGAATTCACATCTACATATTTGCATAACAATGATGTTAATGAAACTTGATATTTTTGTGCTAGTTCTCGTAATTGTCTGAAATTTCTAAGTGAAATTCTTTCTAACTGGGAATTAATATATTTGCTAGGCATAATTAATTCAGCTGCAAATTTGTCAACTTCAGTTTCTATTTTTTTTCGTTCATTTTTATACATATAATCTGTTCTTGTATACATATCATCTATCTTTTCTAAATGATTTGGTAAAAAATAATGTCCCAATTCGTGTGCGATAGTAAATTTTTCTTTTTCAGTACCGACAATTGAGTTACTTAAAAAAATCACTTTTCTACCTTTACGTATTCTAAAATATGCATAGGCATTTTTTAAATCAGCTTTCACAATTTCAATATTAAATATTTTACACAATTCATATAAATCTATTGGCGGCTTTAATTCTAATTTTTCAATTAAATCATTTGCATAGATTGCATTTATATCCATATTAATTTTCCTCAAAATATTTATTCATAATATCTTCATCTGAATTACTTGTATTTTTTAATCCTCTTGCCGCTAACAATTCATTTTCTTCCCCTAGCAAACTTTGAATATCTTTTTTCATAAATCTCCATTCTTTACCAATTTTTATAGGTTTTAATCTTCCGTCTTTAATCATATTATAGATAGTTTGATTTGATACTCTTAATGCTTCTGCTAGTTCTGATACATTTAGATTTATTTCAGATTCATTTATTTGGGTTTCTGACATTGCCAAGCACAACTTTTCCATCATTTTTACATCATTAGAATTGTAAACAATTTGACCACAATTTGGACAAACATATGCTTTTATACCATTTAATTTTAACGTATAACCATTCCTTGAAATTTCTAATTCTCTGATTTCTTCTTTCATTTTAGAATTACATTTAAAACATATTCTTTCCATAGTATTCATATCTAATTTATTCATTTTAACTCCCTCCTTTAATAACAGTTACTATTACTGGAATTATCATTCCAGTTCCAAGTGCTACTATTATTTTATCCTTTGTATTAGTATAAAATTCATATCTTTCATTGTTTCCTTCATCTTTCGCAAGTTTATATTGATGGTTTAATATTATATCTTCAAGTTCCTCAAAACTCATATTACGTTCGTTCATTCGCTGATTTGCATGTGGCGAAATGTCATACATTTCATTACTTATCATTTTTCTTATATATTCTGCTTCTTTAATGATGTCTGGCACTTGTTTAGCCTCCTTTTTATAAAATGTTATAAAATATTATAAATTGTTATAAATAATAATAAACTATTTTTTTTCTTTTGTCAACATTCTAATTAATTCTTGTATAAAAAAATGAGCAAATTGCTCACTTCCTCTACTTATTTTATAATTTCTTCTACTAGTATCCATATTTTATTATTAATAACACGTTCATCCAATTCTATATTAGATAAATATATTTTAGATCCTATTATGTGAATAAATTATCAATAAATTTCTTTTTTCTTTTCTTCATACCTCTTAAGAGTTCGAATTTAATTTTAGCATATAAATCTATATTATTAGAATTTTCATTAATATTACTTTCACCATTTGCTTTAATAACCAAAATTAAATTACGATAGATTAGTTCTTCTTTAGACTTAGTAATTTACCAAATTAAAGTTATTACAGCATCACATCATTTTTAAAAAATAATTTAACAATATCTTCTAAAATAACCATATTTTTCTCATGCTGATAATACAGTTCTTTGCCACAGCATTTCTTATATTTTAGCTTACTACCACATGGACATTTATCATTTCTATTAACCTTTCCTATTTCTATTCTTTTGTTTTCTACCACACTTTTTATAGAGAATTTTTGCAATCTTGGTAAACCAAGTTCTAAATATAAATCAAGTTTTTTAAATCTGTCCACCTCATCTCTTTCATCATTAGCAATTTCCAGAACGCATCTTTTATCTTCAGGGTTACTAACTATACATACTGCTTGGATTTCTCTTATCTCGTCAATGAGCTCTACTGCAGGTTCTCCCCAATATATATTTCCTTTTATGTGTTGACATTGCAAACTCTGCATAGATTTTCCACAGATGCTACAATGTGATTTAGTTATAACGTATTCACTGCTTGCAAATAACTTATATGGATATAGATTTTCATATTGGCGTAACAATTCTAAAATATTAGGTATATCAAATCTATTCTCTGAAAACTTACCAACATATTGTGCTTCGTCTATGCAATCCTGTAGCCTCCCCCATGATTCTTTATATTTTTTTTCGTTTAATAACTCAAAATAGCTCATCAAATTTGAAAACATAAGAAAATAGTTTCTAAAAACATATTGAGCATTTGCAAGTTTTTCATTCTTTCTTTCTATAGCTATTTTAGTAACCTCTTCAAATAGTTTAAGAGATAGATTATATTCTTTTTTAGGATCATTATAGTTTTCGTTCATTAATCTTTTTTTCAATTCATTTAGCGTTTTACAAATCCTATTAATTTGTTCAATTTCGGTACAATTATAAAAATAACTTAACATTATTTCCTCACATTTTATTTATATCTATTTTTTCGAAAATTTCCTTAAATTTATCAGCATTTCCTTTATAATGTATCATTTTCTTCTTTTTTTTGTTTTTAACAACAAACGTAACATCTACTTGAGTTTCTTCTTTTTCATGTCCTTTCCTTTTTTCCCAAATATAACTACTAACTATATTAATCGCTATTGGAAAAAGAATATTCGAAGCAACCCAAATTACAGGAAGCCATAAGTCAAAAGAATGCAACGCCCTAATTTTTATATCTCCATCTGCTAACACGTCATATGTGTGCTTTTTATCATTTTGCCTGCAATATTTAATAAAGTCTATAGTTTCTTGAGCAAAATAATACTCGTTTTTAGTATATTGCTTTGGTACTGCTATAATATCTATTTTATCTAGTTTTTCTTTTGTACTTAATGATACATTTTCTAGTGCAAAATATTCATCATAGTTAATTTCAATATCCTCAATTTTTAAATCCATTTTTTAATCTCCTTAATTATTTATTTTTATGTGTTTATAGATAATATTTTATCTATGACTTTCACTTATTTTTGGGCAATTTTCCTACAAATCCCATTGTCTCCATTCAAACCATCTTTCAAAATTTCCTGTATTCTTCACCTTACATTGTCTATATTACTATATAAATATTTGTCATTTATTCTAAATTTTGTAAAATTAATTAAATATTATTTCACTTTTCTTTTTTATATTATTTTTTTAATAATTCGATTAAAGTTTTATCTTTTAAATACATATTTATTGCTATTCTTGTATATTTTCTTAATGATTCATCTATATATTCGAAAACTCTATCAATATCAAATTCTTCACAATATTTTTTATGCTCTATAGAATTATTTAAAAACCATTTGTCTATTTTTCTTACAATTATCTCTATTTGTTCAAAACTGCCATGAGCTATTGCTGATCTTAGATCATAAATCATTAACAAATATTTTTCTATTTCAGCATAATTTATATTTTTATCATTTAGGTATAATAACGTTAATAGTTTATTGCAAAATTGTTTTCTTATCGAATCCTCAATATTATATCTATTAGAGTCTGGTTTATGTGTTATTAATAATTCTAATATAGAAACCAATGACATAATTCTCATTTTTTTATCTTCTATTAAGATGTAGTTACTTATAATATCTGAAATATATTTTATCAAATTCTCTTTTTCGGCATTTTCTAATAACTTTTCTAATAACTTTTCTAATTTCAAAAACTTACTATATGTTTTATCAAATATACAATATCTAAAATTATTTATCGTTTCTTCATCTTTTCTTGCAGTTGATAAAACTAGTAAATCAATTATTATGTTTTTAATTGTTCTATCAACCGACTTTAATTCAAAAAAATCAAAACTTTCCGGTATTAAAAGACTATCCCTTCTGTATGGATTTTCTGAAAATGATAAAAAGGTTAATAGATTTATATATGCAATTATCTCTTTGTATTTTTTATAACCATAGTCGCTATATTGATACTCATTACTTTCATCATATCTTAAAATCACCCAATTTTTAGCCATCTTATAGTAAACATCACTATATTCTTTTCCATTCTTTCTTAAAAGGTATTTTCTATCTAAATTATACCTTTCAAAAAAAAGATCTATAATCATTTCTAAACTTATAACTTCTTTACCAAATTGTTCATATGTTTCTGGAAAAGCTGCATTTCCAATAAAATTCGCTTTTTTTAAAATTTGAGCAACTGCTTTAATTTCTTGAGATGTTCTGGGATTATCAAAACAACAATCTTTTAACTCTAATTTTTTGTCTATTGGATACATTGAATGTGTTAAAATAAATCCATAATACATTTTTTTCTCCTATTCATATCTATATTCTTCACTATCTTCTGCAACCATTAAATTACTATAGTGTTCATCCTCATCAATATGATAAATAATACCTTCATTTTGATTTAATCTCTTTTTTAAGTAAGCTGATAATTCTTTATCTGTACAATAAATATAACAACCTTTTTGTCCTCTGGTCATTAATGTCCTATATGTATTTTTTATTATTTCATCTGCTATTTTCTCTGCCTTGTCAAAATCTTGTTGGAACATTTTATATATTCCCTTTATTGATTGGTCTGTCTTTGCTCTTTCTGTAACATCTGTAACTATTTTGTTGTTTTCATATCTTAGATCATTACCTATAATTACACCAACATAATCAAATTCTAATCCTTGAGCTGTATGTATACATCCTATTTCATTTACTGAATTCGGATCAATTGCCCATGTTTGACTATTACCTAAATTCCAACTCATTGCAAAATTATATTCTGGAATTTTTATATCAAATACATCAGATTTGTTTTTTCCTTCCTTTATCCAGTCCCAACAATATCCTGCAACTAATCTAGCTTTATTATTAATTTTGTTTTTTTCAAAAATTATATCTCTCACTTCATTAGGAGTATCACAAATCTTAATATCGTAATCTAAATCAAACCCATCGCTGTTAGCTGTTTTTCTAATATCTAATACATCATCCAGCCAAGCAATATATCCATCTGATCCATTACATCTGAATTGTGATTCCAACTCCATTATTTCTGATTCTGCATTTGCTTGTCCAATATATTTCTGTATTTCCTCAACACTTCCAATATCTTTTAATGTAACTCTTTGAGATTCATCTATGAAAAATATTGAAAATTTTGACGCATGAATAATTTCCTTTATTTGATTTTCGCCCAGATTTTGAAACATTCCAGACTTTGCATTTAACCTATGTGCTTCATCAACAATTAATACATCAAACTCATTTTCAGCAGATTCAACAAATGAACCTGAACCTTTAAATAAATTATTTATTCTTGTTTTTCTAAAATCACCACTTAATTTTGTTGCATATACATTTCTTGGCGCTGCATTTTTTGTTACATATGAACAAACCATATTTTCATTTGTTAATTTTACTAATAGATTAATAGCTAGTACTGATTTTCCTGTACCTGGTCCACCTTTAACAATTAGTACTCTTTTCTTTCCATCTCTATAAGATTTTCTGGCCATTTCTAATGCTGTTTCATAAACAAGTTTTTGATCGTCGATCATAATAAATTCTTCATTGCCTTGCAACATACTTGATAAAGCATCTTGTAATGATTTAGATGGTCTAATTTTTCCATTTTCAATCATATATAGTGTTTCTTTATCATCACCATATTTAATATACTTATTTATAAAATCTCTTAATTTTTCTACATCACCTTTTATAAAAGCAGGTGCTTTTTCTAAATAATATTTATAATTATCTGATAATAATGTTGGCGGTTTTACAGTTAGATAATTATGAAGATATGCACATGGATGTAAGTCTATTCGTCTATCTTGCACCGTTTCATTGTAATCCTCTATAGTTGTTGCATATGACCATGCTTGATATGATGGATGAGTTACCTCTCTTAATGCATGACCTGTAAACGCTTGTACTATTCCGTCTTTTCCGTTTACAATATTTGCTTCAGTCCATTGTTTTAATTCAACAATAATAGCTGTATTTTTTAATTGTCCGTCTTTACCTGTAATTATAAAATCAACTCTTTTAGAAGTATTTGGTATTTTAAATTCAATAGCTATTCCTACATTTCCAGGTATGTTATTATCTATTAATACTTTCATCATGTATTGCATAGAATTATTCCATGCCTTTCTCTCACTTTCAGATGTATGATATCCCATTTTTTCATAAAATTTTCTATCTATATTTTCTTCGATTCGATCTTGTACAACATCTTCTACAAATAATTGCTTTGTTGCTTCATATACTATCATAATAATTGCCCCCATAAATTATTATACTTTTAAGAAATATTAAAAATTATTTTTTAACCATTTTCTTACATCTTCTACTGTTTTTATCCCTGACTTTTTTAAAATATGTATGATATCTATTGCTGCAATAATTACTATTGGATGTCCATCTTCTACAATTTCTTTATACGTTTGCATATCTACATAAGATGTTGTAATTAGAATTCCGAATTCTCTATGTTTTAATCTTGAAATTAATCTAGATGTTTCTTTCACTCCAACAGAATTGTTAATATCATATCTTTTAGCTTCTAACGCAAATTCAACTTGAATATTACTTTTATCTGTGCCAATTCTATATTTTCCTATAGCATCTCTTCCACCATCTCTTCTAGTTTTTGTTAAGTCATATGCTACTATATTATTATCCATTAACTGCGCTATTTTTGCAGCACATTTTTCGAATTCATATGGATCATCAAAATAGTTATATATTTCTCTAAGCATTTTTAAGTCTTGTTCTTGTTTTGGTAATTGCTCTTCTTTATTTCTATATTGTACTACTTTCTTTGCAGTTAAATGTTTACATTTTCCTTTTTTCTGCCATTCTTTCCAAACTTCTGGTGCATACTCACTATTATCTATTGAATTTTTTAGATCGATTAGCCATCTTCTATCTATTGTTGAAACATCTAATATTGAAAATATAGCTTTATAGTTTTGATATCTCCTTCCATCTTTTTGGCTCCATACAGAAATAAGTTGTTCTTCTTTTGTTAATCTATCGTCTCCTGGAACAGCTAATCCTAAGAACCTAACATCTCTACCTTTTACTTTTTGAAATATAAAGAATGGAATTATACTGTCCCTATCATTATTCTCCAATTTTTCGAAGCACGTTCTTAATATCTCATTACCTTTTCTACTTGTATTATGAATGCTATGTCCTTCTTTTTTGTTATCACCATAATATATAAATCTTCCTAATTCTGCATCTAAATAATCTTTCCAGTCAACATCTTCTCCAGTTGTATATAAAACACAATAAGCATATTTTCCATCCTTATTCTTTACTTGTCTAAATCCACCTGAATTTGAACATAACATTAGTTTATTTAATACTTCCGAAGACATATTAGGAACTGTTCCCCCACAATATATTTCGTCAATCACTAAATCAGATCTTTCTAAATCTTTAAAATCTATCGCCATATTTTACTCCTCAAATTTATTATATTTTGTACTTACTCCTTTAGCTTTTTCTACTGGATATTTCTTTTTAGTTTTCTCTAACTTTTTTAATATTACTTCCTCTGGCTTTACATCTAATTTCATAGCCATTTGAATACAATATGTAAATACATCTGCTAATTCCTCACATACTTCTTCTTTATTGTAATTTTCGCTATTCCATTGAAAACACTCTAATAGTTCCCCTGCTTCTATTGCAATTGATTTAGCCAAGTTTTCTGGAGAATGAAATTGATCCCAATCTCTTTCTTCATTAAATAGTTTAATTTCTTGCATTATTTTATCCATTATTCTTCCTCCTATAAATCAGTTCTTTCTCAAAATCATATATTATTCTTCATTTTTCTCCTAGATTCCATTTTTTACAAATATATCATAAAATCTCAGTTTTCTCAATAAAATCAGCTTTATTTATACAAAAATTATTGGCACATTTCTGTGCCATTTCTTATCTATCATACCTTCTATCTTTCTTCTTTTTCTCTTTTATCTTTATTTTTTCTTGTTTCTTTTCCTTCATTTCTTTTATCTGCTCTTTCATCTTCCTAGAATTATCACCAACTTCATCACACAACTTAATCTCTTTTCTAACTTTTTGTAAAACAGAAGTAACACTAATTATTTCTTTAGTCACAACATCTTTTTCACTTTCATTATCTACTTTTTGCCTTTTATAATACAACCTATTTCTTGTATTCAAAATCTTTTGTAACTCTTCTTTTTTCTCTTCTTTTAAATTTTCTACATCATTTATAGTTTCTAACTTATACTTACATAAAAATCTAATTTTTTCTGAATACTTATCCATCTTTTTTACTTCTTCTCTCATTTTTGGAGTAAGTTTATAATTTAAATTTTTCTTTGGATATACTTTTAATAAATAGCAATAGTAATAATATAAAGCAATTATCCCTTTAGGCTTTCTTACTTTTTTTATGCTACCTTTATAAAATAATCTTCTATAATAAGTTTTAGGTTTAATTATTTCTTCTCTACTTGGATATCTACTGCAAATTTTTTTTTGAATATTTTCAATAGAATATTCTTCTCCAAATGCTCTTTCTATTCTAATATTTCTTTTATGTGGATACATTCTCACACTAATTTTATTTGCTCTAAAATATACTTCATATCCCATTTCTTTTAATCTTTTTAGAAATTCTTTATAAGTCCATGAATGTTCTATCGCATAATCTATATCTTCTTTTGCAAATTTATAATAATCTGAATCTCTCATAGATTTTTTATAAAAATTTTCAAAATTAATTCCAGATTTACAAGTCTTTTCTTTTAAAACACTTAAGCCATATTCTTCACATATTTCATCTGATGTTTTTCTTAGCAATGCTGTATTAGTCAAATTACTATAATACTTCTTTCCATCTTTAAATGACACAGAATTAATTACAAAATGATTATGAAGATGTAGAGTATTTAAATGAGTAGATACTACAACTTGAAATCTATCTCCCCACATTTCATTAGCAAGTTTCACTCCAATTTCATGTGCTACTTCTGGAGTAACTTCTCCTTCATTAAAAGATTGATATGCATGAAATGCTAATATGCCATTTTCTTTTCCATAAAATATTTTTACAAATTGCATTTGTTTAATTGCATCTTCTATTTCACAATTTATTCCTGTAGTATAAAAAAGTTTTTCTGTCTTATCTGGATTAGTTACATAAGTCATTACTTGTCTGATACTATCAAACTCATCCATTCTATATTTGCTATAATTATTTTTTGTCTTTTCTTCATTTGTTGCATAATTAATTACATGATCTAATCTTTTTTGTACTTTCCATATTTTTGTTGTTGCCATTTGCTTTCTCCTCTCTTCTAAAAAGGGGATTGGGGAAATTTCCCCATTTAAAATTTCGAGCTGACGAAATTCATTGCTTGTTAGGACAACAATATGCTTCTTTTTAGTGCTAAAATTATTACTTTTTTCTATCAAATGCACACTATATTTTTAAAAATACTTGGACTTTTCTATTAAAATCCAAGTACTTTTCTTCTTATTTTTTATTATAAAATATTTAGTTTATAATAATTATTTTTGTAAAAATTCAACCTTTTTTCATCATTTGTATCATCTTTTATTTCATGATTTTCATCTTCTATTTTAAATATTCTATTTATTTTTCTTAATAAGATTTCTTGTTTTATATCTCTTATTAAACATGGAACTTTGTCATATCCTACTACTTTCGCTGCTACTAATCTTGCTTCATCTCTAAAAATATAATATCCATTTTCTTTTTGAATAATTTCAAATGGTTTCTTAATTCCATTTCTTTTTATGGCTTCCATATATCTACAAACCTTTTCTAAATTTCTATTACAAATTCTGTTATATTTAACTCCTTTTATATCTTTTATTTCTATTCCTTTATACTCTTTATAAACCTTCATATTATCAACTCCTTTCTCTTTCTATTTACTTTTCTTAATTTTTGTATTAAAATATAATCATAATCATTTAAGTTAGCATTTAGTTTGGTCGCTTGTGCTAGCTTTTTCTTTTATATTTTTTAGTGTTACTCCATAACACATTTGATATAATTTTGAGATAATCGCATCTACCAATTGTTCATCCTGACATTTGCTAAATCTTTCAATTAATCCTTGCTTATCAAATCTTGTTGTAATAATTATTGGCAATCTATTTTCATTTCTATTTTCTATTATTGTATATAATTTTTCTAATGCCCAGTTACTTATTTTTTCTGTTCCAAGATCATCAATTATTATCATATCTACATTTGAATATAACTCAATTAATTCATTCTCAGACTTCGTATTATCTTTAAAAGTTTCCTTTATCATATCTAATAAAGTTGTCAATCTTCCCATTAATACTATCTTGTCATTTTCAATTAATTTATTAGCAATTGATGCTGCTAAGTGTGTTTTTCCAACTCCTGACTTGCCCATTATTATCAGTCCATTGTCATCTGCATTTGTAATATTTTTATTTATATAATCTTTAGCAATTGCTATAGCCATTTCATTTTCATAATTACAATTAAAATTTTCAAAGTTCAGATTTTGAAATTTCATGCCAATATAGTTTTGTTTATATATCTTGTTTATAACATCTCTAAAATGTTTTCTTTTTGCAATTTCATAGTCTTTTTTATCTTTCTCTTTCCAATATTCTTGTGATTTCTTACAATTACATCTTTCATATTTTATATTATCTGGAGAAATATTAACATATAAATAATCAAGTCCAATTGGAGTTAATTCTCTACCACAGTATTCACATTTTTTCATTTTTTTGTGGATAACTTCGTTATATTTTATATTCTCTAAAACCATTTTCGCTCTCCTCTCTTATATTTTCTTCTTTTCTCATTCTTAATTCTTTTGTATTCTTTTCTTGTCCGTTACCTAATGTTTGAATAACGTTACTTTTTTCTTTTTCACTTTTTAATTTTTCACGATATCTTTTTTGTCTTTCTCTATTTTGCATTTGATATTTTTCATAGTTTTCAATACTTTGATATTTGTCCCAATTTTTTATTAGAAATGTTTCCCCTTCTTTTATTAACATTTCTAATTCCAGAAATTTATTTAGAATTTTTTCTATTTTTTTCTTAGATTTTCCCATAATCTTTGAAAAATTTTCTATT
>CALXZR010000019.1 GCA_944393295.1 uncultured Clostridia bacterium | reverse complement strand
ATGTTATAAGTGTAATTTCAAAGGATACAACAACAGAATATGACTCACAAATAAAAGAATTGGAAAAACAACTTGTAAATCTAATAAAAGATAATGCACACAATAACACAGAGGAATACGAAGAAGCTTGTAAAGAGATAACACAACGTATTGAAGAGCTTGAAACTAATAAGATAAAATCTTTAGGCGGTAGAGATAAACTAAATAATGCTCAGGAGTTTATGGATAATACAAATATTTATATGTCAGAATATGATGATACACTTGTAAGAAGGTTAATAAGGAACGTGATTGCTGTAAGTGAAAATAAAATTGAGATATGCTTTCAGAATGGAGTTGTAGTGGAGGAAAATGTGGACTATAGTCAATAAAGTAGTTACAGAAAAGATGACTTTGTAAAATGAAATAAGAGGTTTATATATAATGCAAAAATTAATATTTGAAAATGAAATAAATGAGAGTTAACTTATGTTATTAGTATATCTAAAGAAGAGTATGAGTAAAGTTATTAAACGCAGATGATGTTATTCAGAAAAAAGTGATTGTGTATTATTTAAATTAGGTGGTAATAGAAGAATTCTATAATATTATAAAAAGAATAGAAAAAGAAAAAAGAAACAAATATAATAATTGATTTTGATTTTATGAAGTTGTTGAATCTTTTTGCAAGAAATATATTGGATTTTTTAGATTATACTTATATATAGAGAGAAAAAGAAGAATAACAAAAAAATCTGAAGTGATAAAAAATAATAGAAAGTATAGTTTGAAATGTGCTTTGAGCTGTGAGTGTGATAAACTTCAGTCAGTTATTGAAAAAAAGTGGTATAGATATGGAGATACAGCAAGCTGAAAAATAGAAACAGATACTATAAAAATTTGTATATCATCAATAAAAATGATTTGCAAGAATATATTTTGTAGATAATTAATATTTTTTTAAAATAAATTTGATTTTATAAATAACCTCAAATATGATTTTTTATGTAATCGAAAGAATATAAATTTTAAAGAATAGATTATGGTAAAGAATTTTATAAATTAATTAACTCTACAAAAATGAAGATAAGTATAAGCATGGAAACAAGATTTAAGAGAGTGTGTTTATGGTAAAAGAAGATTATTAATTAAGAGAAAAGAAAATAGTGATAATGAATTTTTTGTCATATAATTTTTTGTCATATTATTGCGAAGAAAAGGATATAGAAATATAATATAGATGTAGAAGATTTAAGTCTATAATTAGGGAGAATTACTATGAAAGAAATTTTGAAAATCAATAATGTTGAAGAACTAAAAGATATATTACTTAATATACATGAGAAATATTATATTGAATTAAAAAAAGCTAATGAATTACCAAACTCATTTTGGGAAAGTTATTCATATTTTTCAAATACAAGTGGTGGATTGATAATTTTGGGGATAGTAGAAGGTAATCCGATTAATGAAATTGTTGGTGTTGGAAATGTGGAGAAAACATTAACAAGTTTATGGGATCAACTCTCAAATAGTAATAAAGTAAGTTATAAAAATATTAATAATGAGGATGTAAATACATATACTATTGATGGAAAGACTATAATAATAATACATGTAAAGGAAGCGCCAGAAAATATGAAACCTGTTTATATAGGCGGAAAACTAGAAAATTCTTGGATTCGTACAGGTGATGGAGACAGGAAAGTTAGTAATGGAGAACTATTTTCTTTTATTAGGAATGCACAACCAGGACAGGATAGTTTACCAGCAGAAAACTTCACTATAGAAGATATAGATATAGATTCTCTTATTACTTATAAAGAAAGAGTAAATAAGCGATTTCCTAAAAAGAAATACATTGAAATGGAAAATATGGATTTTTTAATTGAAATTGGAGGATGTTATAAAGATCGAATTTCAGGAGATTTAAAAATAAGAAAGGGAACAGTATTATTTTTAGGAAAATATAACTCTATTAAAGAGCTTTTTCCTCATTACCATTTAGATTTTTTTAATCGTATAGGTAATAATGAAAGATGGATAGATCGTGTTTCAGATGATGAGCCAAGTGATTATGAAATGAATATATATAATTTTTATAATATTGTATACGAGAAAATGAAGGTGATTTTAAGGGAATCCTTTAAACTTGATGAAAATCAACAGAGAGTGCCAGTATCTGATTTTGATGAGACGATTAGAGAATGTCTTGTAAATTGTTTAGCACATGCAGACTATATTCAAGGTTTTCCATCAACTAAAATTGATGTATATGATGGTTGGTTTGTTTTTTTAAATCCAGGAAAAATGTTAGTGACAAAGGAACAATTTTTGATAGGTGGAGATTCTAGACCAAGAAATGAAATAATAATGAAATTATTTAGATTATTAGGTGTATCAGAACGACAAGGTTTTGGTGGACCTTTAATTTATAAGACCGCTATAAAAAATGAATATAAACGACCAGAAATTTTTACAAATATTGAAAAAACCGAAATAAAAGTATGGAACATTGATTTGATTGATTCATACCCAAATTTATCAACAGAAGAAAAAAGTGTTTTAAAATTTATTGCTAAAAGTAATGAAGCACATTCGGTTACTTCAATTAAAGCTGCATTGGGTTACACCGATTATCGTGTTAGAAATGCAATTTCTGTATTAGAACAACAGAAATTAATTACTAAAATAGGTAAAGGTCCTTCAACTAAATATATGATTTGTATTGAAAGTACAGAATTTTTAACACAACTACAAATGGTAATGGATATATTAAAAAAACATATTCTTTAAGATTATCATTTCGATATATTTTAAAAATTAGATAGTTTTAAAAGATAATTGAAATTTTAAAAAATTGATGTTTATATTACCATAATATCTTTTGAATATCTTTTGAAAAGCTATATTTTTTAAAAGATAAGTAAAGTTTTTTAGAAAAAATTAATATTTTAGATTAGTATAATATCATTTGAATATCTTTTGAATATCATTTGAAAAGCTATATTTTTTAAAAGATAAGTAAAGTTTTTTAGAAAAAATTAATATTTTAGATTAGTATAATATCATTTGAATATCTTTTGAATATCTTTTGAAAAAGCTATATTTTTTAAAATATATGTTTTTATAAGATATTTTATTTTAAAGTATATTTTTATAGGATAATATAAAATAATTCAATTAATGTTATAACTTAATATAATTCTATTATTTAAAATTAATTATTAAATTATTATGACAATTCAACATCTCAATTAACTGTTAAATATAATGCTTTTAAAAGCATTATTCTTGAATGAGCTAAAAAATATGATGAAGAAATGTCAATATAAAAATAACACTAATAAAATATATAAAAGTGATTCTTTACATGAAATTCGCAGACTTAATCATATACTTAAAGAAAAAGAGAAAGAAATTTAATTTCTAAAAAACATCTATATTTTTGTAAAAGAATTTAATTAATTGTATATTTTTTTCTTCCGATTTTAATGGATAAAAAAACAATAAATTACAAGACAGAGCAGATTATGAACAATATTTTCGGTAGCAATTCAATATGGAGTTTCTTATTTAATAATATACCTATGAAAAATATATTTTGAATTAGATGCTGAACTTAGTAGTGAATACGATATACAATAAACGAAATAATATTCGTATTACCTACTATGATAAGTATTTGGGTGTAAATTAAATTAAAATCTATCTTCAAATTGTTATCATTGTGTTTAATTAACTTAGGAGAGAAGGTAAAATACATGATTAATATTTCAAAGGCGAATATTAATGATATCAACAGATTGAAATGGTTCTACAATAATTACAATGAAAAGAATATTCCAACCCTATTAACTTATAAAATGCAACTCTGTAATAAATTTAGTTTATCAAATATGCAAATTTATGATATGAATAATTATTTAAAAGCTATAAGACAGGATATGGAGAAAATATTTTTATCTGTACAAAATATTGACTCAATTTACTCTTTATATAAAAATCAAGAAAAGAAAAATCTTTCAGATAATGAAAGAGAAACTATAGCCATCTATATTGAATATATAATTACTAAGTATAGGGTTATCATTGAATATATGTTAAAAATTCTTGATATGATTGTAAAATATTCTGATAAAAAAGTTAAAAAAAATAGGAAAAAAATATCTTCCAATGAAAGGTATAACATGAAACTTGATTATTTAAAGAGTTTGATTGATGATGAGAGACGCACAATACTAAACAATAAATGGTTTCAAAGCATTCGCAAAACTCGTAATTCAATAATCCATAATGGTGCAACATGTTTGGTGTTTGGTGAAAGCAAAGAAAAATTATTTCAAATTTACAATTTGGAAGTTGAAGAACTGATTACAGATAATTTTTATTTGTATAGTGGAAATTGTGTTCATTTTGATTACTTTATATCTTTAAATCTAGCGTATCTGACATATTTTATAGACACTATTTTTTCAGTAATCTGTACAAAAGTTGGTTATGATGAAAAAATAGATCCAATAATGGAGTCAATTTTAAATCCTATGCCCAATACAGTAGATAATAAGCAATTAAGTGTTATGAGGTGGGTCAAAAATATTATAATTGCATATGAAGATTGTTATTAAATAACTTCCTAAGAGTAGCTGTTAAAGCGGTTGCTCTTTTTTGTTATGAAAGACTATCTATTAGATTGGATTATGGTCAATAAAGTAGATACTAAAAAAGAGAAATAAAATTATTAAATTTTATACTTAAGTAGAAAAATTTTCATAAAAAAGTCTTTTATAGTAGACAATTTTAAAGAAGAAGTAAAAAACTATGATTTAATAAAAGTAGTTATGGTATTATTGGGAAAAAGTCAGAGTGATAATAATTTATTAAAATTCCTTAGAATACTTTTAAGAAATGATATGCTTATAGAAGAAAAACAAAGGATATTAAAAGAAGACTTCGACTATAATATTTCTA
>CALXZR010000018.1 GCA_944393295.1 uncultured Clostridia bacterium | reverse complement strand
ACATGTTGCCATTCTTGATTAATTTCTTCAATAGTTGTATAAGGTTTCATAAATGGTGTTTCTTGATAAAAAGTAGTTTTATTGAATAAAGCAACTGCTTTATCTATATCTTTATTAAACCAATATTTTTTTAGTTTATTTAACCAATCATTAACAAATTCTATATTCATATAATTAGTTCCTTTCACTCAATAATTTTCTAGTAATTTATTTAAAAATACTGCAACACCATCTTCATCATTTGATAATGTAATTTCATCAGTTTTTTCTTTAACAATATCAATAGCATTACTTACAGCTACTTTATATCCTACTTGTTCAAACATTGATAAATCATTTACATCATCACCAATTGCAATCGTTTCTTCTTTCTTTATTTTTAAAATTTCTAACAATTTTTTTACTGCATTTCCTTTATTAGAATCTATATTTGCAATATCGCAAAATATAGTTTTATCATCCTTAAATTTTGCATCTAATAAACTTTTATGCCTATTTTTTATTTCTACATTTTCTACTTCTTCAATTTTAGGTATTAAATTTTTTATTTTATCAAAATCGCTATCTGCAATAGTACATTGAACAACATCATTTTTATATACAAATTTTCTTATATCTTCTTCTAATTTCTTTTCTTGATCTAGATGTTTTACTTTATTTACGGCTCTTCCTTCTCCAACATTCATAATAAATCTTACATCTTCTGGATTAGCAATTTCATATAATTTTATTATAGCTTCTTTATTCATTTCATTAACATATAAAATTTTGTCTTGCTCATAATCATATATGTTTCCACCACTTGATGTAATAATATATTTACTTGCAAAACATTCTCTACTTATTTGCTCTATATATTTTCTTGGTCTTCCAGAACACAATATAACTAATATTCCTTTTTCACTAACTTTTTTTATTGTTTCTATTGTTTTTGCTGACAAATTTCTATTGCTATCTCTTAATGTTCCATCAATGTCTATAAATATTGCTTTTATCATGAATTTTAACTCCTTTTTTTGTATCTTTTTTTATTTGCTATACTCTGTTATAAATCGCATATTTATGACAGAAAAGATATTTATTTTTATTATTTAATTTATATTTCTACTTCAAATTCTAGTAACAATTTTTTAACATCTTTTGCTTGGTTTGGTACAATTCTTCTACCTTTTATCCCCATTTTATTAGCTGTTTTATAGTTTTCTTCTGATGGATCATCATCTATAAATAAACATTCTTCTGCATTTAGTTTATATCTATCTAAAAGCAATCTAAATACTTTTTCATCTGGCTTTATCAAATGTTCATGTGCTGATATAATAATCCCTGTACATAATGAAAAAAATTCGTCATTCTTAAAGTACTCATATGTTAGATTAGCCATATTTGACAAGACAAACAATTTGTATCCACTTTTCTTTAATAACTTCGCTATTTCTACAATATCTCTATTAATTAATTGCTTTTTATACCATTCATGTAAAAAATTCTCTGTTAATTTTTGATATTTAAATTCATTTCTTTTATTTATTATTTCTATTGCTTCATCATTAGTAATATCTCCTAAATCCATTAACTCCCATTCTGGGGCATTAAAAATTTCATCATATATGTATTTTATTTCTTCTTCTTTTTTAGTAAAATTATTAATTATTTGTTTTTGATTATAATTTATAATCACATTTCCTAAATCAAAAATTATATTTCTTATCATTTTATTTTCCTTTCATATCTATTTGCAATAATGGTACTAAATAATTTCTTTTTGGATTATTTAATTCTTTTAACTCTTCTATTGCCTTTTCTTTTTTTAAAAAATGCAATTTTCCGAATTCTATCTCTAAATTATTTTCTTTTAAATATTTATAATAACTTTCAAAATATTTTCTTATTTCTTTTGCTGTCATTTTAGTTTTAGCCTTTGAAAATAATTGAACTCCTGATTGCTCATTATCTTCTGTGACATACATATAACTTATTTTATTATATAAAATATTTTTTTCATCACTTAAATCTACATTCAATTCTTCTCTTGCTTCTCTTAATATTGTTTGCTCTATTTCTATATTTTCTCCAACTATATCTTTTTTGTCAATTCCACCCCCTGTTACTTGTAACATAGCTGGATAAGATGTGTTGTCATCTAATTCTCCTACTATATAATATCCATCTATTGTTTCTAGCAAACAACCTGCACTCAAATTTTTGCATTCATACCCTTTCGGACAACCTATTCTTTCTCCATATAGATAATGAGCATAATTTGATTTTTTACAAATTATTTCTACTTCATCATCTTCTATATTGCATTTTGAAACACAAATTACTTCTCCATTCCATATATTTGCCCCTGTTTTTTTCATATTTTCAAAATTTTTATTTATTTTTTCTTTCAATTTACTTGGTAATTCTATAATTTCATTTTTTAGTATTACTTGTATTTTTTTATTTTCAATTTTATATAGCATAATTCTCTCCATTGATTTTAATTACATTTATCATCTATATATTCTTTTGCACATTTTCTTATATCATCCATCTTTTGTTTTGTGCTGTCGTTTTTGTATTTTATTCTATCTATTAATATATCTATATATTTATTCTCTTTTACATATTGTAAAGATATATTGAAATTCAAATCAAATATAAATGCAATAACACAAACCCAATAATCAATTATTGTTTTTCTATCCTCTAATTTTATACATTTATGTTGCATAAAATCTTTATATACTTTTATGCTTATATTTTCATAATTGATAGTTTCACTATTATATATCTTTGGAAACATATCTTCAAATTTATCTTCTTGTTTTACTCTAAAATTGTCAAGTTTATCTGAATCTCTTATTATTTTGCAATGCAATAATTCAATATCATTTAAATTTTCTTCTATTTTATATTTATTATGATTATATATTGCTTTTTGAATTATATTATCATATTTTTCTTCTTTTATAAATTTTCTTATTAAATTATCTTTGAATAACACTTTTACTCCAAATTCTGCATGTTCTATCTTTGTGTCATCAAATTCTTTAAATCCTTTTATTTGTTCAAATCTTCCTATATCATGTAATAATGCTATTATCTTTGCTAATTCTATATTTTCTTTATCCAACTTTAATCCATTTGCTATATATTCACTCTTTTTAACAACTTCATAAGTATGTTTTATTTTTAGTGATATACTCCCATCATTTGTATTATAGTTTTTTAAATATTCTTGAAAAGTTTTTTTGGCTAATTCAAAGTCCACAATAACTCCTCCCTTTATTTTATTAATCCTCCAGAACAATGAAGTTCATAAATTAAATTATCTTCTTTATATATTTGTTCTATTCCATCAAAATTTTCTATTGTTCCTGTAGTTTTAAATGTATATATATAACCATTGTTTTTTAATTTACTTATCCCTCTAACAGGAATAACATTTTTATCTTCTCCAACTTTCATAAGTGCTGGTCTTAATGCATTATCCATTGTTTCTTCTCTTAGTGTATCGTCAAATGTAACTCCATAATAATTCATTCCCCATATGGGTTTTTTACTGTCACAATATACAATTTCTTCTCCTATAAATTTAGTACCACCAAAATATGTATCATGATAAATGTACTTTTTGTTATCTATTTTTTCTTCATAATGATAATCTGATGAACCTACTCTGCTTGACTTTGCTTTTTCTATTGTGCTATTAGCATAAGTCGATTTCTTTGCCTTTATTAAAAAATCAATAAATGTATCATTTACAATATTCTCCATATTAATTTTCCTCCAATTTCATTGCTTTACTTATAACTTCTTTTTGCTTTTCAAAATTTGCTTTTGTTACAGGTATTCTTGCATACATTTTCGTTTCTAAAAGATAATTTAATGTATCAAATGCTTTTAGTGTTTCTTCTGTTCCACTACCACTTCCCCCTGTACAAGCAATACAAACTATTTTCTTTCCTTTTATTTTTGATTTATCATTAAATGCATCACATCTTTTTAATCTATCAAAAAATGTTTTTGCTGACTCACTCATTTCATGAAAATAAACTGGAGTAATAAATATATAATAATCAAATTTTCCCATATGTTTATAAATCACATTAAAATCATCTTTTTGGATACATATATGCTTATCTAAGCATATACCCCAACCTCTTTTTCCACAAGCCAAACACTTTTGAATATTCTTTCTATTAATACAAATATGCTCTACTTCATAACCTAATTTTTTTAATTTTTTCTCACACTCTTCTACACAAGAAAAAGTTAATCCTATTTTATTAGGTATAAAACTATCTTCATTTACTTGATTGTTGCTAAAACTTAATATTAAAACTTTCATTTTTTACTCCTATTCCAATTGGTTTGCTAATTAATCTATACTACTACCGTCTCCTGTATTATTTCAATCTGTTTTTTTATATTTTCAAATTCTTTATTTTTGAAATTATTTAATCTTAATCTATCATATTTTTCTTCCATTTTTAAAGTTCTAATGCAGTTATATCCTTTATAGATTTAAAAACATAACTCTTTATTCCATATTCATTTCCTGCCTTAACATTCTTTTGGCTATCATCAAAAAATATTGTTTCTTCTTTATTTAAATCAAATCTTTTAATTAATGTATCAAAAATCTCTTTGCTTGGTTTTTTTAGATGTTCTTTATAAGAATAAACTCCTCCATCTACCATATCTAATATATTAAGTTTATCATTTAAATAGTTGTACGATACATCTGTTATATTTGAAAGGAAATATATTTTATATTCTTTATTTTTTAGTTCGTATATTTTTTCTAAATTTTCTTTGATTACTGGTAGTGCTTTTTCCTGATATTTTTCTGATAATATTTTTTCAATATCATAAGAATATACAGGATTTTCATTCATAAGTTGTTTCATATATTCAAATTGAGATAGATTTCCTAATATACATTCTTTAAATCTGCTATCTCCATATATTATTTTACATATTTTATTTACTTCATAGTCTGTTTTATTTAATAATTCTATTAAGGGGTTATTTCCCCACTCTAAAATTATTCCTCCGATGTCAAATATAATATTTTTTATCATTTCCATTTCCTCTTTCTTTTATATAAAATTGTCTCTAATGTATTTAAATAATTTCTTATATTCTTCATCATGTAATAGTAACCCTTCTACTTTTTCTTTCACCATTTTTTCTAAATCTTTAAAATGTACATATTTTACTTCTGATACTTCTTCATCCTCAAAAATATAA
>CALXZR010000017.1 GCA_944393295.1 uncultured Clostridia bacterium | reverse complement strand
TTTTTTTAAATTAATCCTGTATTATTAATTTTATCTATCATGGTCATTATGTATGAAATTTCACTACAATATTTTCTTCCATTATTATATTGATTTATAACATCTGCTACAAACCAATCATCTAGTGGAATATTTTTCTTCTTATATATTCTCCTTAACCTATAATATTCATTTTTTATTATTTTATATCCTTTTTTTACACTAGTCCTATTTGATATTAAAGTCCTAGAATTAACTTGCATTACTCCTAAAGTGGCATGTCTTGTAAAAATAAATTTTATATATTCTATAATTCTATATATAAATGGTCGATTATAATTCTCATATAATAAAATGCTATATGTAATATTTGCCAATCTTTTATTTCTTGTTTTAATTATATCCCCGTATTTATCTTTAAAGTATAAATATTTCTTTTTAATATAATTGTATTTTCTTCTTTCTTGTTCTCGATGATTTGTTTTCATATTATTATATATGTTGTTTTTTATTATTACAAATATGAAAATAATTATAGATACCCATACTCCATCTCTTATTTCTTCTAGAGAAACAAAAATCTGATTGGTTCTAATTATAAAAATATAATAAATTGCTATACTAATTATTGTTCCTATAATTGAAAGTATTATATCTGTTTTCCAATCATGTAAATCTTTTCTTTTTAATATAAATATTATATTTATCCACTTTATTATGTAATAAAATATTGTTACTAAATAAATATTCTTCACAAGCCATCCTTGATTCATTTCGTAAAATATTCCCGACACAACTATTATATATATAACTGGCACTAAAATTTTAATTAAAACATTTAATCCATTGGGTTTATCTTCAGTACTAGCAAATTCAAAACTTGAATATTGTATTGATACATATTCCTTTATATGATCTAGTTCTTTTGTTATAAAAATCATAAATATAAATTCTATAAAAGCTAATGCTAAAAATATTATGTATTCCATTGTTTATCTCCTTAATTTTCTATATTTTTTGTTAGTTTCCATTTTTATCTAAAATGAAAAGCAAAATAACATTGAATATAAAATATTACAATATTATCTTGCTTTCTTTCGTTGATTATCAGTTTGTATAACATCATATCGTTTTTTTACCACTTATATTGAAATTTTTCTTATCCTCTGCAACCATTCCCAATAATTCATCATGTTCTTCATTACTTACTTTATATCTAAATTGAGTTTCTTCATCATTTGAACTATTTATTCCAAAATACTTTTCAAAGAATTTCTTTATCTTATCAATTATAGTTTGTTTCTTTTCTGCTCTATTGCCTCCTCCAAATCTTCTCATTGGTGGTAATATCTTTTCTATATCTGTACCTGTTGTTTTTACTTCTCCATCTCTAAAAGAATTATCTAAAAACTTTCTTGTTGCTTCTTCATTTAAGTTTTCTTCTTTAATCAAATTCTCTAAATCTATTTCTTTTTGCTCTTTTACAAACTTAGCCCAGTCGCTATATACATTTGTATCAGCATTTATTTTTGAAATAAATCTATCTATCAATTCTTTCTTTGAACGAAGTGCTAAACTTGATTTTATAGCTTTATCAATAGAACCTAGTATTTCCTTATTTTCACAATTTGAATCATGGTATTTAGCTACTAACATCAAAATATAATCTATATTTACTTCCACTTGTTTTACAAGTTCCATTTCAAATACTATATCTTCTTTAATACTTTCCTCTTCTTCTGGCTTTGATTTATATTCTTCATATAAGTCTGTATATGTTCCTATATAGTCTTGAAAATCTCTTTCTGATAATATTTCATTTCCAGCAAATTTATCAAATGAAGATAAAATATTTCTAAGTCTTAAAATATTTCCCATTAATACAATAAAGTCTTTCTTATTTTGTTCTCCTATTATCTGCTCTCCTAATGGATATTTCTGTATTAGCATTGCTATTCTTTCTTCATATCCTAATTGTTTTCTTCCTTTATCATCTTCATAACCATAATAGTAATCTTCATAAGATTTTAGTAATACTATTCCACTTGCATTTTTATCTCCAAATAACGCAATAGCATCATTAGTTGCTTCTTCTAAGTCTCTAAAGCATACAATATTTCCATAAGTTTTTACAGAATTTAAGATACGATTTGTTCTTGAATATGCTTGTATTAATCCGTGTTGTTTCAAGTTCTTATCTATCCATAATGTATTTAATGTTGTAGCATCAAATCCTGTTAAGAACATATTAACTACAATTAATAAATCTACTTCTCTATTTTTTACTCTATCTGATAAATCTTTATAATAATCTTGGAATCCATTTCCTTCTGATGAAAAGTTAGTTTTAAATTTCTTATTATATTCCCCTATAACAAAGTCTAAAAACTCTTTTGAGCTTTGATCTAATAAATCAGTTTCAAAATCTTCGTCTTCTATTATTCCATTGCTATTTTCTTCTTCATTAGGTGCATATGAATATATTGTTGCAATGGTCAAATCTTTATGCTTTTCTTCTAATTGTTTTTTGAAT
>CALXZR010000016.1 GCA_944393295.1 uncultured Clostridia bacterium | reverse complement strand
AATTATTTACACTTACAAAACCTGCCCAAATAGTAAAAATCACAAATATTAGAACTGCAACTACTATAAAAACTCTATTTTTCATATTTTCACCTTTGCCCTTTCTAATATTTAGACAAGTTAGTTACTATGTTTTGTTGGTAAAATTTATTATTTAATTTTATTTACCTCTAACAAATCATTTATCTCGTTTAAATCTTTTTCGCCAAAAGTTATTACTAAATCTCTTTCATTATCTAAACTGTTATATTTAGCTACTGAAAAATTACTATATTGAAAAACAGAGCTTCCTCCATCAAGATAACTAAGTCTTCTACATAGTCTATATTTTTCATCTATATAGCCTTGCTCTACTATATTCTGTTCAGTAATAAGCCTATTTTTTAAAGCTTTCTCTAAAGTATATTCTTTATTATCTATGTTTACTGTAACATCTCCTCCAAAAGTGTATACCCCAAAGTCTTGATTTTCTAAAGTATTTTTTTCTAATACTATATCTAATCCCATATCATTTCTTACATTAAATTTAAAATCTACTACTTTTTCTTTTAAATAATCTGTATTACTTAGATCATATTCACATATTGGAATTAATTTTCGATTTTCTCCCATATTCCAACTTCCTTCACCTAAGTAAAGCTTAATATGTGCATCTCCATCTAGTTTTGTATCTACAACAGATTCTATAAGGTAATGATATACCTCATATTCTTCACTAGTTACAATTCTTTCTTCTTCTAAAAGCATTGTATTTTTTGTATTATCCTCTGTGATTATATACTTTTCATAGTATGGATATTCATTATTAACAGGCTTTGCCACAATATTTTTTACTACAGGCTCTTTATTTTTATTGAATTCAACTATTTGTATTTCCTTATCTTCTAAAGCTTCTGTTTCTTCATTATGTCCATATTCAATATAGTAAAAGAAATCAATTACTTTTTGAGCATTATAAGTAGTTCCATCAAGTGTTACTATAGAACTATAATATTCTTTTGGAATACCAGCTTTTTTCATTTTTTCTTCTTCGCTAAGATTTTCTTCTGTGTTATTTACATTGGCTATTTGGTTATTAGTAAAATTTGCTTCTTGCCTTATTTCATTTATTACAACAATTCCAGCTAAAATTACTAATACAAGACAAATAAAAATGGCAATTAATAGTAAAGTTTTTCTCTTCATCTTTAGTTTTCCCCTTTATACTTTTTATATTTTTATATTATTTATTATCTCTATTAACTTTCTTTTGGGAGTTTACAAAAAGTATTGAAAAAATTACAGTAAGTATGAAAAATATTATACTTGCAAACAAATATGAATTTGAGGTTTCTTTAAATACAAAATTACTACTTTGAGTTGTTTGCGAAGCAGTTTCATTTTGAATATTATTTACTGTTTCATTATTTTGAATATTACTTTGAACATCATTTTGTAAATTATTCTGTATATCAGCTTGTACATTTTCATCTAAGCTATTTTCTGCAGATTTTTCTTCCTCTAAATTATTTTTTGACTCACTTGTTTCAAGATTTTGCATCACATTTTTTTCTGAATTTGTATCATCTCTCAAAGCTTCACTATTTTCATTTCTTGTGGTTTCTGTAGAGTTTTCAGTTGCTTTTATTTCTTCTTGTGTTTTTTCATTAGAACTTAATCTTTTCTCTTTACTACTTGCTCTTAAATATAATACGAAAGTAATAGCAAACATTGCTAAATTTCCTAGTAAAAGCCTTAAGGTCTTTAAAGATTTATAATAATACCATTGCACTGTAGATGTTTTCATATCTAAAAAATTTGCAATTTCTTTAAAGGTAAAATTTCCTAAAATTTTTAAAGATATGATTTCTTGCTCTTTAATTGGTAAATTATAAATTAGGCTATCAAATTTTTCTTTTTCTATTATTTTATCAATTTCATTTTTTTCGTCTTGAAGTTCAAATATATTATCTAATTCTACTTGTGGCTTTTTGGTTTTTATAAAATTAATAGCAGAATTTTTTGTAATTGAATACAACCATGTAGTTTCATTATAGCTTGGTAATTTTTCTTTATCTAGTTTATATATTTTCACAAAAATATCTTGCACTAAATCCTTACTATCTTCTTCATTTTTTAAAAATATAAATGCTATTTTATAAACTAATTGTTTTGAGCTCTCGTAGAATTTTTCAAAATTTTCATCTGTTCTCTCTTTTTTCCATTTTTGAAATAAAGCTCTTATTTTATCTTTATTTTCCATTTTTTACCTCTAAATAATATAACAAAAATTCTATACATAAAAAGAATAGATACCTACATCTATTCTTTCAATTAATAATAAATAATAGGCTTTAGTCCTATATTATTATATTCCGTTTGTTTGATTTTCCTTTGGTAAGTTTTCAATAGCTCTTGCAGTTTGTATAACATTACCAACATTTTTAATAGTTTGATTTTCAAGATTATTTAAGTTTTCTTTTTCTAATTCTTCTTTTGCTATCTGCCTTCCTACCATTACCTTTGCTAATCTTGCTTTTGCAGCGGCTGCTGAATTTTCCTCTTGTGAAACTTCTTCTTTTGAACCTCCACGCAACTTATCAAAAATTTTTATAGCTTTTGATAATAAAGTATTTTTATCCTCTATTCTAATTAGAGCAAAAGCTTTCTTTTTTTCTTGTTCTTGCTCTAAGATTTTTTCATGAGTTAGTATATCCTCTACTCTAGACTCTGCAAAAGTTTCTGCTAATAAATATGAAAATAGAGTATCAAATAAATTCCAATTCATATATGCTATATTTATCATTCTTTTTGAGACTTCATTTTCCAAATTTAAAGGATTCATATCATATAGGCGTACTTTTTCAAGTTCATCTATGTCTCTAAAATATGAAAGCATTTTACGAAATTTTGATTTTTTTGCTTCGTTAAGATTTGCTATTGCTTCTTCATTTTCTTTTTTATCTAGTGCATGTTCTACAATTAAAAATTTGATAATTTCTTGATCAGCTTCAGTAAAGCTATCTAGTTCATGTTTTATTTTTGAAATGCTAATTTTTCCATGCTCTTTATCATTTTCATCATTTTTCATACCAATATCGTGATATTTTGCACTAGCAACTAAAATTTTTGTATCCTGCTCTGTTAAGTTTTCTCTATTAGCTAAAATAGCAGCCTCTAACATTACTCTTTTTGTATGAGCAATTCCATAATCTCCTTCAGATAAAAATAATTCTTTATCATAATCAATGTCTTCTATTTCTTCTAATATATAATTAATTTTTTTATTTTTTATTAAGTCTTCTACTTCATCAAATAAATCATATTGTTCATTATAATTAGAATAAAATTTACTATACTTAAATTTATTTTTTTCATATTGGTCTCTGCTTTTTTTGGTATTGCTATTAGATTTTACATATTCCCTACAATTTTCTCTAAAAGCTTTTAAAAGAATTTCTCTAATATCTTCTTGCTTAATAAACTTTAATTTAATATTTGTTTTTCTATTATTTATATTTTCTATAGATTTAACTTCAAAACAAGAAGGTGGAAGTAATATATCGTTTTCATTATTTTCTTCATTTTTAAGTTGACTCATTAAAACAAATGGAGTGCCTTTTGGGACTATTAGATGATAAAATACAGAGTTTTGATAGTTTTCTTCTTTTTCTATTAAAGATGCATTAACAAAAGATGTAAACGAAAATTCTTGATTTTCATTTAATTCTTTTAAAACTCCTTCTCCACTTTTATGTAATACAACAGCTTTTCTTAGAGGTTTCAATTCTCTAAAGGCTTTTTCCATTTGCAATACAGTATCTACTAAGCCATTATTAATTTCATATTTTTTTGTAGATTTATTTTTAGTTTCTTGGAAATCTAAAAAGTCTGTAAGTATCTCATTATAATTATCTTTATAATTTTTTAAACTTGCTATTTGTGATGAATCCAATCTTTGTATTCCTAAAACTAGTGTCGCAACATCATTAATAAGCATAGGATCTAATTCTTCAAAATTAAAATCTAAAGCTTCATATTTTTTTCCTTTTTTAATTGCTTTTGCATAGAATTGCTTAATTAATCTTTTATTTGGAGTTAATACGGTTCCATCTATTCTAACATCTTTTGTGCTTACTTCATAACAATTATAAACATTGCCTAATGCATTTATCACTACTTTTTCATTTTCTTCATTTGTAGTATTTAAGTATGTTATTTGTGGCTTTTCATTTTTATTTTGTAATTTATTTTCTATATACTTGATAGCAATATTTAAATTTATATTTCTGATAAACTTTTGTGTTTCTTCTTCATTTGGCACAAAACATATATGTTGTTCATCTATAAGAATCGCAAATTGTTCATTATACTCAAAAACATTCAAAATGCTTCTATAAAAAATATTCATTTGCTTTAAATTCTTAATCTTACTCAAATTATATATTTTAGCCACTTATTTTTCTCCTTTATTATCCTTTTTCCATAGTTCTTTTTCAGGTTTATATTCTACTTAAAAACATAGATATATTATACAACAATCATTGTTTTTTTAAAAGTACTTTTTTTAATGTAACAAAAATGTAACATTTATTTTTCATTTGTATATACTAGTTTTCTTGATAATTTATATCTTCTACATTTGTTAATATTTAAGAGTTTTTAGGTGTATAAACTTTAAAATAGTATGGTTTAATATCTTTTAATAAATCACTTATATATATTATATTTCCATCTACATCTTGTAGTTTTAAATTAGGATATGTCTTTAGCATTTTCCTATCTGAAAAATATTTATCTGTAAAATTTTTTAAATCTTCATTTTCAATTATCTCTTCATATGTTTTTACATACATTTCTGCATTTGGTATGTTTAAATCATACTCATATACTAATCTTGAATAAAAAATATTTATTGCAAATCCAGATATTATGCAATCAAATACTAAAAAGGCTGTTGCTATATTAAATACTATAGGCAACATATATTTCGGTAATTTAACTTTTATTTTATCTATTAACTTATCTACAAGTGGATTTATATGTGTTATTAAATATATTGCTAAAAGTCCCCAAGCGAGAGAATAAAATAGGCAAATTCTTCCATTTATATTAAATGGTTCTGAAGAATAATCCCACCACTTAACATGTAACAATTTTTCTCCTACTAAGCTTACAAGATATTCTACTCCTGAGCCAATTAAATAACCACCCAAAAAGATTGTATAATTATTCTTTTTAAAATATTGAAGTAATACTATCATAACAACAGCTCCAAAGCCATATATTGCACAAAAAGGTCCATACAAGAAGCTCTGTCTACTTTCTATTACTCCCTTAGTTAAAAGTCCATATACAGTTTCTAAACAAAATCCTAAAAAACTATATATTACAAAATATGCTAATATTCTCCAGATTTTAAAACCTAATATTGTAAATCCATTTTGTTTATCTGCCTCTTCTTCTAAGCTATTTTTTATTTTCTCAGCCTTTTCCTTAGTAATTTCTTTTGTTTCTTCTATTTTCTTTTTAGCTTCATTTTTTATTTCATCTACTTGTTTTTCATCTATAATTTTATTTGCAACTTTTTTTGATTCGTTAATAGTTTTATCTTTTTTTTCATTTATTTCTGCTTTCATTTTTTCCATTAATACTAGTTTTGCTAATATTCCTTTCCAATAAAAGTTTGTGAATTCTTTATTTTAATATAAGCTTACAAGGCTTTCTACTAAATAAAAAATCCCGATATAATATCAGGATTTTTTAATTACATTTTATTAGGCATTTCTATTCCTAGTAACTTTGCTCCTATTTTTAAGGTGTTGCCTACACTTTTTGTTAAATATACTCTTGCGTTTTGTAATTCAATATTTTCTCCATCTATTATTTTATTCTCATTATAAAAATTACTATAACTTTGACCTAATGTTATTAAATATCTTGCTAAAATTGATGGTTCATTTTTCTCTACACATTGCATTAATATATCTTCAAATTGATATAAATTTTGTACTATCTTTATACTTTCTTTGTCTGTTAATAATTCTACCTTTACATCACTTAGACTTGGAGTATTACCAGCTTTTTCTAAAACACTTTTTGTTCTTACATATACATATTGAATATATGGTCCAGTTTCTCCATTAAAATTTAATACTGTATTCCAGTCGAAAATCTGGTCTTTAATAATTGTCGTGCATAAATTATTAAAAATAACTGCTCCAATTCCTATTTTCTTAGCTTCTTCTTCTCTATTTTCCATATCTGGATTTTTTTCTTGGATAATATCATTTACTCTTGAGATAGATTCCTTTAGTAAATCTTCAACCTTTATAACATTTCCTTCTCTCGTTGACATCCTTCCTGTACTTAAACGTGTCATACCATATTGTACATGTTCTAAACCTTTTTGACATTTTTCTGGAATATCCAAATATTTAGCAACCTCAAATATTTGTTTAAAATGTAAAGCTTGCTCGTAAGCTACAACATATAAGCATTTATCAAAGTTGTAAGTTTGAGCTCTATATCTAATAGCTGCTAAATCTCTAGTAGCATATATTGTAGAGCCATTTGACTTACGAATAATACAAACACCTAAACCTTTATCTTCTAAATCTACAATTTTTGCTCCTTGTGATTCTGTGATTACACCAGCTTCGTTTAGCAATTCTTCTACTTTATCCATTTTATCTGTGTAAAAAGCTTCTCCTTTTAGAGAATCGAACTTTACACCTAATAAATCATATATTCTTTGAAATTCCTTTAAACTAACTTCTCTAAATTTTTCCCAAAGCTCTGTACAGTATTTATCTCCATCTTCTAATAGTTTAAAGTTTTCTCTACAAGCCTCTAGTACACTTTCGTCTTCTTTGCATAAATCATTTATTCTTATATAAATCTTCATTAATTCTTCTATTGGATTTTCGTCTATATTATATTCATTTCCCCATCTTTTATAGCCTTCAATTAATTTTCCAAATTGTGTACCATAATCTCCTAAATGATTAATACCAATAGTATTGTATCCTAAATATTTATAGATATTGTATAAAGCAGCGCCTATAATTGTATTTCTTAAATGTCCTATGTGAAAAGGCTTTGCAATATTTGGAGATGAATATTCTACAATGATATTTTTTCCCTCACCAGATTTATTTGAACCAAAATTTTCTTGTTTTTCTTCAATTTCATTTAATACTGTTTCAATTAAAGCTACCTTATTTATAAAAAAGTTTAAATATCCACCTGCTATTTCTATCTTTTCTATATTTTCATCTATTTCAATTTTTTCTTTTAGTTCATTTGCTATAATTGCTGGTGCTTTTTTTAAAGTTTTTGCAAGTTTAAAACAAGGAAAAGCATAATCTCCCATATCTGAAGAAGGTGGTACTTCAATATATTGCTTAATCTCATTTGCATCTATTTGAGTAGCCCCAGCAATTTTTTTTGCTATTTTCTCTTTAAATTGAATCATTTTAATTCCTCTTTCTTATTTAATATTTCCTCTTTCAACATCTTCTTTAGCCTTGTATTCTAATCCTAAAATAAGTAATCCTGTTAACCAAATTATTCCAATTCCAATTAGACCACCGAGCCATGTCTATTAAAACATCAAAAATACTTCCATTTCTTCCTGGTATAAATAATTGATGAACTTCATCTGTTATAGCATATAAAACTGTACACATTTCTGCGAAAATAATTCTTTTCTTAGGTTGCATATTTGGATATGTTAAGCAATATCCATAAAAAAGCATTGCTCCTACTGCATATTCTGCCATATGAGCTCCTTTTCTAATAAAAACTTCCATTTTTTCTGCAATTTGTTCATTATTAAATAGCATATTAGCTATTTTTGAGCTTAGTCCAGAAGATCCTTCACCTGTTTGATGCGAAAATATAAATACTACAACCATCCAAACAATAATTAATACTATGCAAACTTTTCTTATGTTTTCCAATACCTTTTTATTTTCCATTTTATATCGTTTCCTTTGTTTTTATTTTTTTATTATATATTTTAATAATCATGCTTTGTACTAAGCTGTATTATTAAATCCATATTATCGTCTTCTGCAGCTTTATTTTTTCTAATTGCACCACATTTCTTACACTTAAAAACAATTACATAGCCCTTTTTACTATCAATTTCAAGTCCGACAGGTTCTAACTCTCCATGGCAAGTTTCCATTCTATCTCCTGGATTTATATCTACATGCTTTGAATACAAACAATATGGACAATGATTTCTGCAAGAATATCCTAATTTTGAAACATATTTTTTACAATGTTCACATTGAAATTCCTCATCTATTACTGTAAAATTTGGCATTTTTTCTTCCTCTATACATCATATATACTTCCACCTATAAACTCTCTTAAAAGAGAATTATTAGGTATCCAATCTGGCTCTACTGTATCAAAATATTGTAGCATCGAAATTAATCTTCTAGCTTCACTATATTCTGGATTATCATTTGTTATTTCTTCAAGCAATGGCAAAGCATATTTTTTTAATGCTGATAATTCATATACAATTGAAGAATTGAACATACAATCTGCTTCTTCTTGAAATGGAAAAATATTTTTTTGTTCTCCTCTGTTAACTGATTTCCACATTTTTAAAGTATGTAGAGCTGAATATCCTCTAAAATTATAATCTCTAACCATTCTACGAATTAGTCTGGTATCTGTTGTTGAAATTCTATTGTAGTAATCTATATTTAAAACAGTTAAATCACTAATATATACTTTAAATTTATTTTCCTTTGGAATTAAACTTGTTAATTTATCGTTTAAACAGTGAATTCCTTCTATTATAAGAATTTCGTCTTTATCTAGTTTCATTTTATTTCCTATATATTTTTTGCTACCAATAATAAAATCAAAAGTTGGAAGTTCTATTTCTTTTCCATCTAATAAATCCACTAATTGCTTATTAAATAATTCTGTATCAATTGCCTCTATACACTCAAAGTCATAATTTCCTTCACTATCTTTAGGATTATTTTCTCTTTCCACAAAATAATTATCGGTTGAAAGTGTTATTGGTTTTATTCCTTGAACTCTAAGAGCCATACCTAATTTATTAGCAAATGTAGTTTTTCCAGAAGATGATGGACCTGCTATTAAAACCATTCTTACATTTTGTCTATCTTTTATTTTTTGAGCAATTTCCGCAATTTTCTTTTCATGTATAGCTTCTGAAAGTAAAATAAGATCCTTTACTTTTCCTTCCCTAAGTTTTTTGTTTAATTTATACACTGTATTTATTTTCATTAGTCCATAGATTTCTTCATATTCATCCATTGCAGATATTTGCTTTAAAGATTTTTGTCCTTCTTTTTGCAATTCGTTAGGATTTTGTAAACTAGGATATTTTACAATATAACCATTTCTAAATTTTTCAATATCAATTAGTTTAATCATTCCTGTTGAAACTGGCATAATTCCATAAAAATAGTTGTAATAATCTTCGCAATAATATAAACTAATTCTTTCTTTATTAACATCTGTTTGTAGTCTTCCTTTTAAGGATTCTTCTCTTTTATAAAATTCTTCTGCTTCTTCCTTTGTCATTACTACTTTTCTAATTGGTATGTCTTTTTCTACGATTTCTTTAATTTTTTTTCTTATATTTACAATCATTTCTTCTGTAATATCCATATTATCAATTTGACAATACATTGCATTTGACAATTGATAATTTACAGTTAACAAAGCTCTTGGATATAATTCTGATATTGCTTTACTTGCAATATATAAAGCACCTCTTATATATATGTATCTTCCATCTTTGTTTTCTATATTTATAAATTCTATTTTTCCATCTTTATCTATTTCTTTATCTAAAGAAACAACTTCATTATTGTATCTAGCAGCTATAATTTCTTTAACACTGCTTTTTTCCATTTGAGTTTTAAGTGCTTGCCTTATAGACATAGGCTCTTCAATTTCAATTAATTCATTCTCGCATTTTATTATCATATTTTTTCTCCTTTGATTTATTACTATAATTTTGTTACAACGAAATTATATTTATTTTTAAAAATTAAAATATAATAACAATCCTCCAAATACTACCAATATAAAACCAAATAATTTTAGCCCTAATGTAGCATCATTTTTATCTCCAAAACTAAAAAAGTCTTTTACAATTGGTCTTGCATCGTATATAAATTTTACTCCTGCCATTGCAGATATTATCCCTATAAATAATAAAAATATCCTCATTTCGACATCCTCTATTTTAATCTAAATTAGTATTTATATTTTATTCTCTTTTGCCTCATTTGTCAATGAATTTAAGTATTCTTTGCTTATATTTCTATTCTATCTTTAAATTTTTCTTTTATCATTTTTTGTAAAATTTTGTTTTCTTCTTTTTCTAGTAAAGGATCTTTGTTTATAATCTCAATTGCAATAGCTTGTACCATTTTTAAAATATTCATATCCTCAAATAAGTTTGCAATTTTAAATTCTGGAATACCATGTTGTCTAGTTCCAAAAAATTCTCCTGAACCTCTTAGTTCCAAGTCTTTTTCAGATATTATAAAGCCATCATTTGTACTAGAAATAACTTTCATTCTCTCTTGTATAATTTTAGAATTTCCTTCATATTTTAATATACAATAAGATTGATATTCTCCTCTTCCAACTCTTCCCCTTAATTGATGCAATTGTGCGAGTCCAAATCTCTCAGCATTTTCTATTAGCATTATATTTGCATTTGGAACATTTACACCAACTTCAATAACAGTTGTAGATATTAAAATATCTATATTACCATTTTTAAATTCTTCCATAATGCTATCCTTCTCTTTTGGACGCATTTTTCCGTGCAGATATGTAACTCTAAAATTTGGAAAGACTTGTTTTTGATAGTGTTCTACTAATTCCATTACAGAAGCTGCATTAATTTCTTCATTTTCTTCTACTAATGGACATACTATATAGCATTGTCTTCCCTCTTCTATGTTTTTAGCTATAAAATTATTCACTCTAGCTTCCATTCCCTTTTTTACTGCATAAGTTTCTATTTTTTTCCTATTGGGTGGAAGTTCGTCTATAATTGATATATCTAAGTCTCCATATAAAATTAATGCCAGAGTTCTTGGAATTGGTGTAGCAGTCATAACTAATACATCTGGATTTTCTCCTTTTTGAGCTATAATGCTTCTTTGCCTTACACCAAATCTATGCTGTTCATCTGTAACAACAAGACCTAAATTTTTAAATATAACATTTTCTTCTAATATTGCATGAGTTCCTATTAATATATCAATTTCTCCACTAGCTAATCTTTGCAATATATCTTCCTTTTTCTTTTTAGATATTCCACTTACTAATAATTCGGATTTTATTCCCGTATCTTTTAAAATCTCATTAAAGCTTTCTAAATGCTGAGAAGCAAGTATTGCAGTTGGTGCCATAATTGTAGCTTGATATCCTGATTTAACTGCCTTATAAGCTGCAAGTAACGCAACAACTGTTTTTCCAGAGCCAACATCACCTTGCAATAATCTATTCATTGGTTTAGAATTTTCCATATCTCTATCTATTTCTTCTAAAACTCTAAGTTGTGCTTTAGTAAGTTTAAATGGCAAAGTATCAATTACATCTGACATTTTAGCTTCTTTTGAAAATGCTATACCACTTCTTTTTACTTCATATTTATTCTTCAAGCTTAAAAGCGCAAGTTGCATTGATAATAGTTCTTCAAAAACTAGTCTATTTCTAGCTAATTTAAAGTTTTCAAAATTATCTGGAAAATGTATTTGTTTAATTGCTGTATTTATATCGTAAAAATGATATTTATCTATTAAATACTTAGGCAATGTTTCCTCTAATTTTCCATTTATCTCTAAAAGAGCATTTTCTATAATCTTTCTAATTGTGTTTTGAGTAAGATTATAAGTAAGCGGATATATTGGTATAATTTTTCCTGTATTTTTATTGCTATTTTCAGACTCATAAACAGGTGATTGCATTTCATACTTTCCAAATCCTGCTTTTACTTTTCCATAAAATTTATATCTTTCATTTGGCTTAAAAACATTCTTTAAATAACCTTGATTATACCAAACAATTTCACAGCCACCGCTTTCATCTCTTACATATAGTTTGCAAAGACTTAAATTTTTTCTAATTTTTATTTCATTCATTCGTCCGAACAGGATAAGCTGAAATTAAAGCTTCTTCTCCATTTACTAATTCTGTAATTTTCTTAATTTTTCCTCTATCTTCATATTCTCTTGGAAAATATGTAATAATATCTTCCAAAGTAAATATGCCAAGCTTATTTAAAAGTTTTACCCTGTTTGGACCTACACCTTTTATATATTGAATTTCTTTGTTTAGATTCACCAATTTTTCTCTTCCTTACAAAATCTAATTTATACAAAGGTATTATATTATATTTTTAGTATATTTACAATGAAATTCATTTTTATTTTATTAATATTATTCATCCTCTAAATATTCTTCTGCTTTATTGGTTTCATCATATTCTATTTCAACCTCTTTTACAGTATTTTTTGCTTTTCTATCTACACTTGGTTTTTTTATTTTTACACTTTCTTTTGATTTGTTGTTATCTGAAGGTTCTTCTTCATTTTTCTTATTTTTTCTATCTTCTAAAGTTTTATTTGCAATTGCATTTGCCTTTTCCATAAAATCTGGTACATAATCTAATAATTTGTCTATTGTTGAAGCGTGTTCAACTGGCATCAATTTAATTGAGTCTTGAGTAATAACTACAAAAGCTACTGGTGTTATGCTAACACCTGCACCACTTCCTCCACCAAAAGGTAGTCTATATTGAATTTCTTCTTCCTTTTCCTTTTTCTTATATTCGTCTACTGTTTCTCCTTTAAATTCACTACCTCCAGCTGCAAAACCAAAGCAAACCTTTGATATTGGTATAATTACCATATTATTTGAAGTTTCTATAGGTTCTCCAATAATAGTATTTACATCAACCATATTTTGAATACTATCCATAGCACTTTTCATTAGACCTTCTATCGGATGATTTTCCATTTTTCTTCACTCTCCTACTTTTTAGTAATTTAAATATATACATAATATGCACAAACTTCCATTCAATTATGCAAGAAAGTATTAAGTTTAAACTATTTTGAATAAAATTATTTTGAACTATTGCATACTCCCAATTTTCAATTTCCTTTTGTTTGCTTTTCTTAGAAAGCTCTGACAATATTACAACTAAAAAAGTATTTGATATTGTAGTTAAAATAGCTGTTATTATAGGCTCTTCGGTTCCAAGCTTCATATATAATTTTAATTTTTCAAGTCTAGGAAGTGTTTTTCGTATATCTTTTAAAGACATTTTCGTATCTATTTTCATATTTTCCATTTTTATTTTTTCTATAAACTTATTTCTATTTATTGATTTTCCAAATATTTTTATAGTGTTATTATCTGCTCTTAAACTAAATATTTTTATAAAACTAAACATATAAAAATTAAATTGTATGTCATAATTTATATAAAAAAATCTATTCTTTATTATTTCTCTTAGCTCTTTTTTAGTAAGGTATTCCATTCGTTCTAATTCTTCTATTAAATCTTTAATTAATTTTAAATTCCATTCTTCTTTATTTTTTATTTCTAAATTTTTAATTTCTACTTTTAGCTTAGCTGTAAATATTCCCAAAAATATAAAAATTATTAATATTGCTATAGCTAAAGTCCATAAAAAAATAACCATAAGCTCTCCTTTTATGGTTATTTTTTCCTATTTTATTTTATTTATGTAAGTAATAATATTAGTTTTCAAATGTTTCCATAATTTTTTTGTAATTTTTTAATATCTTCCAAATTCTTTCTTTTTCTGACATATCTGATCCAAAAAATAATTCTCTAAGCAATAAATAACAACCTCTATTTTGAGGTTTTACGGCAGGCATTAATTGAATACATTCTAATAATGTTATTTCTTCTGCCTTTTCTTCAGATATTAAATTTTCCTTCAAATAATTATTAGCAATTATTTCTCTTATCTCATCATAGAAGTCTTGTACACTTTGTTTATATCTTCTTTTAGCTATTTGCTGCTTAATTTTCAATCTTCTTTCATTATTCATGTTCTTCTAAGCCCCTTTCTTCCTTTTGTCTGCTATATAAAATTTTTAACATTTCACTCCTTAGCTTATAACTACGTGGCTCTCCAAATTGATTTTTTTCAGCTTCTTCAATTAATATTTTTCTATATGACTTCTTATGTGCAATGTTGTTAATCTTATTTTTTTCTTCTCTACTACCAGATGCTCTAATTTCATTCATTATATCATTAGCATAATAATTTAGCATTCTTATTCTATTTCTTCTATTTCTTCTTTCTGATTGAGTAACATTTTCATCTGATTTTATGGTTCTTTCTGCTAATAAATGTAAAATCTCTATTTTTTGTTCATTTGATAAAGGATAAATTGTTGAAAAATCTATAGGTAATTTTTCGCTAACTCTCAAATATTGCATTTCCCTATTTTGCTTTTTGTTAAGACTGGCATTAATTTCTTTTCCTATTCCATGAACTCTATATCTTCCATTTCTTCCTCTAATACTTAACTCTACAGAAACTTTATCATTTGAAACATTAGAATCTTTAGTAATTGCTAACTTATATTTTTTACTTCCCATTCTTTGACTTTTAGACACTTCATCTATTAAAAGCGAAAGATTTGAGTTTTTACAAAAATATAAACTGCTTTCGGCTTGCCTTGAAGATAAATATTCATATATCTTGTCTAAAGTACACTCCTCTAAATTTATAATATTTTTATTTTTACAATACTTTTGTAAAGTTTCTAATACTATTTGTGATGAATAAAATTGTTCAATATCTTCTGCTGAAACTTTGCCCTCTATAAAATCTGTATAATCTTTTATAAATTTATCAAGCAAAGTAATATGATTTCCTTTTGATATCATTTCTGTTTGCATTAATTCAAAGTATGTATCGTCCATTGCTTCTGCTAGCTTAGTAGTATCAACTGGTCTCAAGGCTAAGTTTCTTACAATATCACCATGTATCCCAGTAACAACTTTAGCAAGTCTATTATTCCAAACCATATTTTTAGCAATAAGTTCTATTGTTTCATTTTCATCAATTCCTGCTTCTCCGGGAATAAATACATCTACTAAATCTCTAAATTTTATTCTATCAGATATAGACATCATAGACTGAATAGAACCTTTATCATAAAATTCTTCATAATTTCTTCTTGTCAAAAATATATTATCTTTTATTACTTCTAAAAGCTCATCTAAATCTTCTTTTTCTATTAAAGATGATTGTTATCAGCTTCTCTTGGAAATCTTTTCTTTTCTAATATATATTCATCTATTTGTTTTAAAATATCATCTAATACGATTTCTGGTAACATATCTCTTGGCATCATACAATCCATCATTTTATCTCTAGTAAGGTAAAATGGATTTTTCTTTGATTTACTAAATTTAGAAAATTCAAATATATTTGAATTTTGATTATCTATACCTCTAAAAAATTCCATAAAAGGAGTATTAACAAGTAATTCCTTATTTAAAACAGTTAAAATATCTATTAACTTTTCTCTTTCTATTTTATCTCTATCTTGATTAAATATTTCTTCTGCCTCTTCTCCTAACTCCTCTATATTATCTGCATCTATTCCATTTTCTTTTTTAGCTAATGCAAGTTGTAATTCTTCGTTTTTTGTTTCAATTATCTTTACATATTTTGAAAATATATAACTTAAATATAAGTTAACATCATTTTCTTCTATATTTAGTCTTTTAACATTTGATTTAAATAACGCAGAATCTTTTACGTAATATTTTATAGAATCATAATTAGCTTGTCTATGAACACTTGGATATATTAAATTATTTCTTCCCTTTTTTCTTGTAAAAAACATTTTTTCCTCTTTTACTTAATATATAAAAAAATTATAACATTATAAACTTTTAAGTTCAATGCAATTATATTAAGTTTTATTTAAAATTAAATATCTATATTCTATTAATTTACATAATTTGACTTTTCTGATATACTGTTGTATAATACTGATGTTATTAATCAACATTTTTTCGAAAAAAGGGAGAGTACTATATGAAAACATTTATAATAATTATTTTGTTGTGTACAATCCTAAATTCACGGACTAACAATCTAGTTGAACTCACTCAGGAGTTTCATCAGAAATTTCCTAAGCGAAACGTTGCATATAATATCTTAAAAGATTTTCAAGCTTACAAACACAGACATTTCAAAGATTATATTCGTCTTATATATCACATTCTTTTTCCCTAGTCTTTTGTTATATGCAACAAAAAAGACCTCATCTGGCTACAGATAAGGTCTTTTTTTATTAATTATTCAACATCTTTTTTCCACAATCCATGTTTATTGCAATATGCATATAAAGTTGAACCTGGTATATATTTGAATGTAACCTTTGCTTCTTTTCCTATTTCTAAATATTTTGTACATTCTCTATCTTCTGAAACTAGGGCAATCCATTCAATGTAGTGTTCTTCTTCCATTACATGATTACAAGAAACTACAATTTTGTCTCCTTGAACTTCATATGTTGGAACATGTTTTTCTACTGCTGCATCTACTGAATTTGGAGTTACAACTTTCATTGGCTCGTCACAGCATATTATTCCACATCCATTGCAGTTACAATCTTGAATTACCTTTACCATTGCTCCACATTTCTCACATTTTTTTAAAACTAATTCTCTCATAAGAACCTCCTTATAATTTTATTTATCTAATTCTTTCGTCTTAGATATTATAATATCTCCAAAAAGTTGTTTTTGCTCTGCATTAATTTTATTTCTTCTGCTAAGCTCTAAAACACCTGAAAAAGCTGTTACAACTTCTGCTTTTGGCTTTTCACCAAGCTTAAATAATTTTCCAAATACAAATCTTGGTCTATTTACTAATTCTTTAAAAATTTCTTTTACTTTATCTGCTACTGTATAGGTATCGTATATAGCTATTTTTTCAATATTTTTTGCATTTTCATTTTTCTTTTCTTCGTTTTTTCTAATAATCTCTTTATATGAAGAAACTATATCTTCTAAGTGATATTTTTTCTCTATTTTTTGTTTTGGTAATTCTATTGTGTCTGGTAATTTATAAAGGCGTTTAGAAAATTCATTAATATTTTCTTTAAATTTTTTACTTATTTCTTTATATTTTTTATATTCGATAATTCTTCTCAATAATTCTTCCTCTGTAAGCTCAGCTTCATCTTCTGCTTCCTTTGGAAGTAAACCTTTTGACTTTATTAATATTAAAGTAGAAGCCATTACTAAAAACTCACTTGCAATATCTAAATTTAATTTTTCTTGTTCTTGTAAGTAATTAATATATTGGTCTGCTATATCGCTAATTTTTACTTTATATATATCCATTTTGTTTTTTTCTATTAAATAACACAATAAATCTAATGGACCTTCAAAATTATCTAATTGTAATTCGTATTTTTTTGTTTCTAAATTAAGTACATTACTCTTCATTATTTTTATTTCCTTCGTCTTCTAATTCATCTATCGCAATATTTATGCTTTCACTCATATAACCCTTTTTATATAAAAAGTTCTTAGCTTCTTCAAGTTCCATGCTTGATAATTTTTTCCTTAAAATTTTTACTGCAGATTGTATTTCATATTCTAGCATTTTTTCTTTATTATTACAAATAAAATCATCTACTAAAGATTTTTTTATTCCCTTTTGTAATAATTTATATGAAACTTCTTTTATAGACAAACTCTTTAAAGCAATAAAATCTTGTAAGCTTTTTTCCATATAAATATTGTCGTTTATATAGTTTAATTCTTTTAAATTCTCTATAACATCTTCTAAAAGATTTTCATCTTCATTTGAAAATTTTTCTCTAATTTCATTTTCTGTTCTTTTTTTATATAGAGCATATTTAAGCACTTTAGTTTTTAAAGCATCTATTTCCTTTAATTTATCAAAATCTACAAGTTTTTCTGAATCTTCTAATTTAAATTCTTTCATTTCTATTTCCAAGTTCTTTTCATATTTATTTCTTCTTTTTTCTTAAAAGCTTCAAATAAATCAACATTTGTTGCTCTGCACATTGCAAGTAAATAATTAAAAACATCTGCAATTTCTTCTTCTATGTGACTTTCTCTTTTAGTTTTATTTACATCTATTTTTACACTAGTTGATTTACGAACTTCTTTAGCAAGTTCTCCAAGCTCTTCTGTTAGTAGCATTAATATATCTTGTGGCGTTTCATCTTCAAAGCCTCGTTCTTCTATCATTTTATTTGCATATTCTTGAATATCTTTAATGCTACTATTTTCATTTAAAGTATTTAATTTTTTTAATAGTTCATTTTCCATTATAACTATAGAAACAGCAAAGTGCTGCTACCTCCTTTGATTTATTCTTCTAATGGTTCTTCATCATCTTCTTCAGGTTCTCCATCTACTAAAGCATTTTCAAAAGCTTGTGAGAAATTGTCTCTTACTTTCTTTTCTACTTCTTCTGCCATTTTAGGATGCTCTACTATATATTTTTTTGCATTTTCTCTACCTTGTCCAATTTTTTCACCATTATAGCTAAACCAAGAGCCACTCTTTTCTATAATATCTAAATCTACAGCTAAATCTAATAAGCTACCTTCTTTTGATATTCCTTTTCCATAAATAATATCAAATTCAACTTCTCTAAATGGTGGTGCAACTTTATTTTTTACAATTTTTACTCTTGTTCTACTACCTATAACATTTCCATCTTGTTTAATATTTTCTATTTTTCTAATATCCATTCTTACTGATGCATAGAATTTTAAAGCTCTACCACCAGGAGTTGTTTCTGGATTTCCAAACATTATACCAACTTTTTCTCTTAATTGGTTAATAAATATTATAATAGCATTTGTTTTGTTTATTGCACCTGCTAATTTTCTTAAAGCTTGAGACATAAGTCTAGCTTGCAAGCCTATATGAGAATCTCCCATATCTCCATCTATTTCAGCTTTTGGAACTAGAGCAGCAACAGAATCTACTACTATAATATCTATTGCACCACTTCTAATTAAAGCTTCTGCAATTTCTAAAGCTTGTTCTCCTGTATCTGGTTGAGATACAATTAAATTATCTATATCTACACCTATTTTTTTAGCATATGATGGATCTAAGGCATGCTCTGCATCTATAAATGCTGCTTCTCCACCAGCCTTTTGTGCTTCTGCTACAGCATGCAAAGCTAAAGTTGTTTTACCAGAAGACTCTGGTCCAAATATTTCTATAATTCTTCCTTTAGGAATACCTCCTATTCCTAAAGCTATATCTAAATTCAAAGCCCCTGTTGGAATAGCCTCAACATTCATAGATTGAAATTCTCCAAGTTTCATAACAGAGCCTTTTCCGAATTGTTTTTCAATTTGACTCATTGCCGCATCTAATGCTTTTCTTTTTTCTGAATTATCTCCCATTTCTTTTCTCCTTTTCGAAAATATGTTTGTAAAACTTTCGTTTGTTTATATTATATATTTAAAAATTTTTTTGTCAAGCAATTTCTTCAATTTTTTATATTTTTATTGTCTATACCATTTATCTATATTGTGATATATATTAAAAGTATTTGGCGTTATGTTTCCAACTAAGCCTTGATTACATATAATTGTTTCTGTATTTCTATATAAGCCAATATATGGCACTTCTTCTAAATATATATCGAATATTCTTGCATAGTTTTCATGCATTAAAGATTCATCTTGAGTATTTTTTACTGTTTGTAATATATTTTGTAATTCTTCATTATTATAATTTGCTATATTTCCATTACCAAAAAAAGTCTCTAAGCTTGGTGTAAATCCTGTTTCAATACCTACTAAAATGCATTCATAATCTCTATTGTTTAAAGCATTATTGAATCTTTCTGAAGACAATTCTCTTACTGTAACCGACATTCCAAAATTATTTAATTGCTCTGCTATATTTTGTGCTACTTTAAGTCTTGCTTCATTATCACTATTTACAGTTATTGCAAAACTTATACTTTTGTTTTGCCCATCAACTCTTTTTTGCCAACTATTATTTCTATAGTTCCAACCATCTGTCTGTAATATTGTTTTAGCTTGCTCTGTATTTGTTTCTACATTTAAGTCTCTAGTATATAACCAATTTCCCATGTCTAGACTAAAGTTTGAAACAGTATATCCATTTCCAAGACAAGTAGCTCTTACATTTTCTTTATCTATACACATACTTAAAGCTTTTCTTATTTCCTTATTTGAAAGTATATCAGAAGCTGTATTAAAGGCTAAGAAATCATAATTTCTTGCTTTATATTCTATTTTATTATATCCTATAGTTCCTATATACTCTTCCACATTGCTAGCAGTTACTGTAACTAAATCTATATCGCCACTCTTAAAAGCATTATATACTTCTCCCATTGTTTGATAATTAGTAACGATAATCTCTTCTGCCATAGGTTTTCTATCCTGATTCCAATAAGCATCATTTCTTGTTAGAGTAATAACATTTCCATTTACAGAACTAATTTTAAATAAACCTGTTCCTACTGGTGCTATATTTTTATCTGCATTTTGAATATCAGTTCCTTCATAATACTTTTGACTCAAAATAGGAAAAGTTAAATAATATTCAAAAAATGGCACTTCTTCTGACAATATAAATTTAATAGTATAATTATCTATTACTTCAAGGGCAGTGACATGTCTTAGATTTTCAGAATATATTGAACTTATATTTCCATTTTTTATTGAATCAACAGTAAATTTAACATCATTTGCAGTAAAAGGTGTAGAATCATGCCAAACTACATCTTGCCTTAGTTTAACTAAATAAGTTAAATCATCTTGCTTTGCAATTTCTTGTGCTAAACGATATTCTTTTTTATAATTTTCATTTAAAGTTACTAGTGGCTCAAAAATAATTTTAGTAATTTCTTGTACATTACGATTTTTGCTAATTATTGGATTTATAGTATCCATCTCTGCTATAGCTAAACGTAAATCTTTTTGAATAGTACTTACAGTAGAAGTTTGATCTAAATTAGTTTCTTCTTCTACACTATTATCTTTTATAATTTTATAGCCTGTATATGCTATTAAAGCAATAACCACTATTACAAAAATATATTTAAAATAACTCTTTTCCAATGTTTTTTCACCTTTCTATTATCCGTTACCTATCATATATCATTTTATTCGAAGTTTCAAGATTTTTAAATAATTTTATATAAGTTATTTTTTACCTATATAAATGTAAATTTGAAATGTTTTACATAATATGTTATAATATTTTTAAGTACGCTAATATGTGTTTTTAGTAAATCTCCTATGCCGTTTATGGAATTTGCTTTATGACACGAGACAGAAATTGGAGGAGAAAAAAATTATGGAAAAAATGAATTTTTTGATGACTATCATCATTTCGATTGTGTGGCCCATTAAAGGCATTATCTACATGGAGGAACAAGCTCTGCAGTGGATTTTTGCAATTGGAACCGTGTACCTTCGGGAATACGGCTACATTTTGCTGATACTGCTAGGAATAGGCTTAATACTCTCCTTTGGGCATTATCGTAGGGTACTTTATGGAGCTAGGGGTGCTATCGTAGCAACAATCGTGTTGCTGGTTACGGTGGTAATAAATGTCTGTTTGGCATGGTTTTATCTAATATACGGTGCAATTAATGGCCGTATGGCAGATACTCACCAACCTCTTAGACTTTCGGTTCGGAGAGATCCAAGAAATCGACTCCATCTAGTATTGGATAGAACCAATCCAAGCTTGCACTATAGGCTAGGAAGATGGCTCTATCGTACCTTCAACCGACTACTACTCCATATTCCACGAATCAATCCGACGTTTTGTTCCGCTCTTGCCAGAGTAATTGCCCTTGTGGTAATCCTGTGGGGAGTTTGGAACATCCCATATGACCTGACACACTAAACTAAAACCATGTTCCTTAACGGCGGGAACGTGGTTTATTTTTGCATTCAAGTTGGTTTGCATCTTCTTGGGTTCTTTTCTTTTTAAAAACAAAAAAGCCAGAATTTTTTTCTGGCTCCTTCTATTAAATTATTTTTTTAATTTTATCTTAACACATTTATAAAAATTTATTTAATTATTTTCTAGATTCTATAATTAGCTTAATGCCAGTTCTATCTTCCCCCTCTACTTGCACCTCAGCAAATGCTGGTATACAAACTAAATCTACTCCTGATGGAGCTACAAAGCCTCTAGCAATTGCAACAGCTTTTATTGCTTGATTTAAAGCTCCTGCTCCTATTGCTTGCATCTCTGCTCTTGTACTTTCTTTTACCAATCCTGCGATTGCTCCTGCAACTGAATTTGGGTTTGATTTTGATGAAATTTTTAAAACTTCCATTTCTTTTCCTCCTATGATTTTTTTATTTTATCTTGTGTTTCGATGAACTTATTTTACAATAATAAAGTTCAGAAGTCCATAGTTTTTTTATATTTTTATAAATTTTCGTATACCACTTTTCTACAGTATTTTCAATGGTTTTAGGATATTTTGTCGATTTTTGTCGATAAATAATTTTTATTTCACCTTCTTGCTACTATATTTCAACTTTCGACAAAATACGATTTTTCTTAAAAATAAAAAACTAACTATTTCATTTCAAAATAATTAGTTTTTTATTTATTTTTATTTATTTATTCTTAATATATCTATCACTTTATTTGTATTATCATCAATTTCAAACATACAAGAATTTAATTTTGCCTTTCCCTCTGCTAGTTTATATTTTTCCGGCAATGAAGTTTCAAATCTTTTTATTGAAATTTTAATATCCATACCTATAACAGAATTTGATGGACCCGTCATTCCTAAATCTGATAGAAAACCAGTTCCTAGTTCAGAAATTTCTTCATCTGCTGTTTGTACATGTGTATGTGTTCCAAAAACAATTGTAGCCATACCATCTAAATAATGATATAGTGCAATCTTTTCAGCAGTAGCTTCTGCATGCATATCTACAACTATAATATCTACTTCTTTTTTTATACTTTCTATTATTTCTTTTGATATTGTAAAAGGATTATCAGACAATACGTTCATACCGACTCTTCCTATTAAATTTATAACTGCTATCCTTTTTCCATTAGTTTTACATTTCAAAATTCTATAACCTTTTCCTGGATTATTACTAGAATAATTTGCTGGTCTTACAATTCTTTCATCTTCTATAAAACTAAATATTTCTTTTTTAGCCCAAGTATGATTTCCCATTGTAACAACATCAGCACCTAAAGCAAGAATATCCTTATATTGTTTTTCTAATAATCCCATTCCATCTGCTGCATTTTCTCCATTTACTATAACGAAATCTATTTTGTTTTCTTTTACTATTATTGGTAATTCCTCTTTTAGTTTTTGTAAACCTGTTTTTCCAACAATATCTCCTATTGCTAAGATTTTCATTATATCACTCCTTTTCTATTCCTATAAAATATACCTCATATTAGGTTATATTTCAATACTTTATTTATATTTTAGAATTATCTTTTAAAAATTTTAGAAAAGCTCTAAGTCCTTCTAAAATATCAGTATAAGTTTTATCAAAATTTCCTGTATACCAAGGGTCTGCTATATCTCTAGAAAAATCTGAAAAATCTAATAATCTAAATATTTTATTTTCTCTATCTTCACCAACAATTCTTTTTATATTTCTAATATTGCTCTCTTCCATTCCTATAATATAATCATATTTTTCATAATCTTGTTTTGTAATTTTTCTTGCTATATGATCTTCATATTTAATTCCTAATTCATCTAGTTTTCTTTTTGTTCCATAGTGCATACCATTACCAACTTCTTCACTACTTGTAGCTGCTGAGGCTATTTCAAATTTATCTGATAAATTTTCCTTTTCTACTAAATCTTTAAAAACAAACTCTGCCATTGGAGATCTACAAATATTTCCTAAACAAACAAATAAAACCTTTATCATAACAACCTCCTTATAAAACGATTTATATTATAGCATAATTTTATTTTTTTTGCAAAAAAATAAGCAATATATAAACTAAAAATTGCTTATATATTGCCTTTTTTTAAATTTTTGTTAATTTTCAGAAACTTGTTCTTGAACTTTTGATATATCAGAAATTCTAGCAGCAAAATATGGTAGTTCCTTTTCTTTTTCTACTAAATATATATCAAAAGTATCATCAACTTCAAATATTCTTATATCCATAGATGACGCAGAATATGTAGCTATCCCTGCTGCTTCACTTTTAACTCTTCCACCTTCTTTATCTAATTCAAATTTAATTGTCTGTAAAGCTTTTTCTATTGCATAAGTATCACCATTAGAAAATAAAAAAGGTTTTTGCTCTAAATCTGTAAATTCTTGTTTTAAATTTATATTAATATTTGGTATTTTTAAAATTTCATCCTCTAAAAGATTGGTTTCTCCATAATTATTTACATAGTCAACGGCTCTATTTTCTATATGTTGATAAGCTTCTAAAAAATTATTTTTATTATTTCCTTTTGCTATAACAACTTCATCATTTCCTTTTGTTAATAATTTTATAGCAAAATCTTCAGGAGAATCATAATATAAAACTCTTACTTGTTCTTTTACCTCTCCACTTGTTTTAGCATCTATTCCAAAATATTTTACATTTTGAAAATTTTTAAATTCTCCATTATCTAGCTCAGTAAAACTTTTTGGAAACTCAAAATCCTTCTTTAACATAGCATATAATAAATAATCTTTTTCATTCGAACTTTGCCAGTTGAAATCATCTAGTACATCACTAGTTTCATTGAATTTTCTTTTAATCTCGTTTTCAATAGTATTTTTTAGTTCTAAAGTTGGTCTTCCATATACTTTATAATAACTATCTTCAGATAGTTGTGAAGTATTAAATGTTCCTTTATTTAAATTTCTAACAATATCTAATTGAGGCGTAAATACTATATCTTGTTTTGCTAAATCGTTTTTTAAATCATTCCAAATTAAATTAAAAGTTCCACACCAAGCTGAATTTTCAGTTATTTCATCTTCTAAAGATAGTACCAAATTTATTTGATTTTCTATATACTTTGAATTATTAAAAGTATTTTCTTTTCCTTTTTTAAATCTAACTAAACATGCTATTATTATTGTGATAATAATAACTATTATTAAAATTAATAAAATTCTCCATAATTTCTTTTTCATTTTAAATCCCCCAATTTTATTCCCACTCTATAGTTGCTGGTGGCTTACCTGTTATATCATATACTACTCTATTTACATGTTTTACTTCATTTACAATTCTACTTGAAACTTTTTCTAATACATCAAAAGGAATTTTGCTCCATTCTGCAGTCATAAAGTCTGAAGTAGTTACAGCTCTTAAAGCAATAGTATAATCGTAGGTTCTTTCGTCTCCCATTACTCCAACGCTCTTTAAATTTGTTAAAACTGCAAAATATTGATTTATACTTCTATCTAGTTTAGCTTTTGCAATTTCTTCTCTAAAAATAAAATCTGCATCTTTTAAAATTGTTAATTTATCCTCTGTAATATCTCCTATTACACGAATTGCTAAGCCTGGTCCTGGAAATGGTTGACGATATACTAAAAATTCTGGAAGTCCTAATTCTAAACCAGCCTTTCTTACTTCATCTTTAAATAAATCTCTAAGTGGCTCAACTATTTCTTTAAAGTCTACATAGTCTGGAAGACCTCCAACATTATGATGACTTTTTATTTTAGCTCCTACACCAACTCCACTTTCAATTACATCTGGATAAATTGTTCCTTGTACTAAATAATCTACTGTTCCTATTTTCTTTGCTTCTTCTTCAAATACTCTAATAAATTCTTCGCCAATTATTTTTCTCTTCTTTTCTGGATCGTCAACACCAGCAAGTTTTCCTAAAAATCTATCTCTTGCATCAACTTTAATAAAATTTACATCAAAATTTTTAGTAAAAACTTCTTCTACTTCTTCTGCTTCATTTTTACGAAGTAATCCATGATCTACAAATATGCAAGTTAAGTTTTTTCCTATAGCTTTATTTACTAGAGCTGCTGCAACAGAAGAATCTACTCCACCAGATAAAGCACATAAAGCCTTTTTGTCTCCTATTTTTTCTTTTAAAGCTTTTACTGTATCTTCTACAAAAGAATTCATTTTCCATTTTCCAGTACATCCACAAATATTATAAACAAAATTTCTTAATATTTCAGTTCCTCTATTAGTGTGATTTACTTCTGGGTGAAATTGAATTCCATAAAAATTTTTTTCTGTATTTTGCATTGCTGCATTTGGACAGTGTTCTGTATATCCTATATTTTCAAAGCCTTCTGGAAGCTTAGCTACAAAATCTGTATGGCTCATTAGACAGTCGTTAGTATTTTCAAAGCCTTCGAATAATTTTGATGAATTATTAATATTAACTGCTGTTACACCATATTCTCTTTTATCTGCTCTTTGAACTTCTCCTCCAAGCATATAAGTCATAAGTTGCATTCCATAGCAAATACCAAGTACTGGTATTCCTAAATTAAAAATTTCTGGATCACATTTTGGCGCATCTTCACCATAAACACTAGCTGGTCCTCCTGTAAAAATAATTCCTTTTGGATTTATTTCTTTTATTTTTTCAATATTAGTAGTAAAAGGTACTATTTCAGAATAAACATTACATTCTCTTACTCTTCTTGCAATTAATTGATTATATTGTCCATAAAAATCTACAATTAAAATTAATTCTTCGTTTTTCATAAATTCTCCTTATATTTTTATTTAACACTTGAACTTATACAATTCAAATATTATCCTCTTTGCTCAATTTCTTTTAAAATTACATCATGAGCACTACCTTCTTTTATACTTACATTTGAAACTAGAGTTAGTCTTGCTTTTTCATGTAACTCTGGAATTGTAATGGCACCACAATTACACATTGTAGATTTTATTTTACTTACAGTAATGGCTAAATTGTCCTTTAATGGTCCAGCATATGGAATGTATGAATCAACACCTTCTTCAAAAGAAAGTTTTTTATCTCCTCCCATATCGTATCTTTGCCAATTTCTAGCTCTATTTGAACCTTCTCCCCAATATTCTTTTACAGTATTTCCATTTACTTTAAGTTTTCTTGTAGGGCTTTCTTCAAATCTTGCAAAATATCTTCCCATCATTACAAAATCTGCTCCCATTGCCAAAGCTAGAGTAATGTGATGGTCATGTACAATTCCACCATCTGAGCAAATTGGAATATATACACCTGTTTTTTCAAAATATTCATCACGAGCAGCAACAACATCTAATAAAGCACTTGCTTGTCCACGTCCAATTCCTTTAGTTTCACGAGTAATACAGATTGAGCCTCCTCCTACTCCAACTTTTATAAAATCAGCTCCAGCCTCTGCTAAATACATAAAGCCTTCTCTGTCTACAACATTACCAGCGCCTATTTTTACATCATCTCCATAGTGCTCTCTTACCCAGTCAATTGTATTTTTTTGCCATACAGAATATCCATCTGAAGAGTCCATACAAATCATATCTACTCCAGCTTCTACTAAAGCTGGTATTCTTTCTGCATAATCTCTTGTATTAATACCTGCACCAACTATGTATCTTTTTTCTTCATCTAATAAAGATTCTGGATTGTTTTTTCTATCTTCATAGTCTTTTCTAAATACTAGATGCTCTAAATTGTCATTTTCATCTAATATTGGCAAACAACTAATTTTATTTTCCCAAATAATATCATTAGCTTCTGATAAGCTAATTCCCTTTTTCGCACATACAATTCTTTCTCTAGGAGTCATATACATATCTATTGGTGTATCTAAATCTGCTCTAGAAATTCTATAATCTTTATCTGTTACTAAGCCTAAAAATTTACCATTGCTACTTCCGTCTTCTGTAATAGTTACTGTTGAATGCCCTGTTCTCTTTACTAATTCTACTACTTCTCTTAAAGTTGTTCCACTTTTTACATTTGAATCACTATCTACAAAACCTGCTTTATATTTTTTTACATTGTAGACCATTTTTGCTTGTGATTCTATTGATTGTGAACCATAAATAAAAGAACATCCCCCTTCTCGTGCTAATGCAATAGCCATTTCTTCTCCTGAAACTGCTTGCATTATTGCAGAAACAAATGGGACGTTCGCATAATATTTTGCTTCTTCTCCTTTTTTAAATTTTACAAGTGGTGTTCTTAAACTTACGTTACTTGGTATACATCTTTCATCTGTTAAATTTGGTAATAGTAAATATTCATTAAAAGTTCTTGAAATATCTTCTAATATTTTTGCCATTATATAAATCCTCCTAAAATAAATTAATATTTATATTATATTATAGATTTACATAAAAATCAAACTTTTTTTACTATTTTTTACTATTATTTTTATTTTATCATTAAAGTTATTCTAAAACCTACACTATCAGAAAATTGCTCTTTAGTATATTGGTACTCATCACTACGACTTATATTTGAATCTAGATAACTTTCTCCTGAATGACTTATTTTTCCTTCGGTATTAGCATTATCTAAATATTCTGATAAATTTCCTGCAAAATCATATAAATTATTTATGCTTAAGCTACTAGATGCTCCTGTTCTTAAAATATATTCCTCTCCTTTATTTTTTTCAAGTTTATCAAACCAACTAACTCCTCCATCGTTAGACACTCTTGGGATTAAATCTAAAGATATTTGGCTTGGTTTTAAATTTCCATGATCTATAAAATTTTGATCTAAAACATTAATTCCACATTGTACAGCCCACATAAGAAGTGCATAACTTTGTAATCTCGTTGGCAATCCACTTGTTACTCCATATTCATCACTGCTATACATATTAGTAGATATTGTATATGCATTTTGCCAAGAAATATTATTCCAAGGGACTAAATTTCTTTTTAATTCTGGTGTTACTGAGCTTGTATTTCTAAGTAATTTATTATTTAATAAATTTGTTTCGCTTTCTGGTATTCCAGCTTCATACCTTGATACATAAGCTCCTTGATATTTTAAAATTGTATCATTTGTATTAACTGATGTACCATAGCTTTCCACATTTTGTATAAATATATATGTTTTAGTTTTATATGAAGTATAATTTTTAAAAAATGTAGTATCATAGATTGGAACCCAAATAAATTGATTTCCTTTTTCATCTTCTATTGTTAGCCCTGAGTTCCAACCTTCAACTACTCCATTACTATAATTCCATCTTGCCACTTGAGTGTTTACTGCTTTAAAACCCTTTGGAATTATTGGATTTTTGTAACTATAATTGCTTTCTTCATTATTTATTGTACAGTTTTTGCTTGCTATTCTTCCAACTTTGATTTCATCTGTTTCTATTATACCTATTTTATTAATATCTTCTGTAAAATTATATTCTTCAATTTTTTCATCACCATTTTCTTCAATGGTTACCTTTGTAATAATTGCATCACCATTATTTTTTCTTGTTACATTTCCATTTTCATCTACTTCTAAAATATTAGTATCACTACTACTATAACTAGCGTTTTCCTCTCCATTGCCCAAATTAATTTTATTTCCCTGCATTGAAATAGAAGTTACTTTTCCAGGAACAGCATTAATTCCACCTGCTATACTATATACTTCACTATCTTTTACTTGAATTGTATATGCTTCACCATTTCTATTAGTATAATATATATAACTTATTCCACCTTGATTGTAAATAAAACCGTTTAATTTACCACTTAAATATTTTGCTAAATTATTAGTATTGTATATACTATCAATAGTTATTCCAGAAGCAGAAGCCTTATAGTAGTATTCGATATCTAGGGCAGACATTCCCATTGAAATTTCTTCCTTTAGATTTTCTTCCTCATTTTTTAATTTTGCATTTTGAGCATTACTTAAAATTCCATTTTCTCCTAATATTAAATTTAGACTTATTCCTGTTATTATTAGTAAAACTATAATTGTTATTACTAATGCTACTAATGTAATACCCCTATTTTTCATATACTCTCCTCTATATCTTTTGTTTTACTCTACACTTTTTAAAGATTCTATCATATCTATTTTCTTTAAAGCAAAGTAAGTTGCTATATTTACAATTATTGTAAATGCAGTTGTAATTAAAGCTGCATATAAATAACTTTGTGGAAGTATAATTCTTGGAAATCTCAAAGCCTCTGTTTCACAAGTAGAAATTATAAAATTACTTAAAAAGTATCCACCTACTAACCCTAATAAAATACCTATAATTGTTAATATTATAACTTCTCTTGCAACATAATCATATACTTCTTTATCGTAAAAGCCTAATACTTTTATTGTTGCTAGTTCTCTTATTCTTTCGCTTATATTTATATTTGATAAATTATAAAGCACAACAAAAGCAAGAAGTCCTGCACATATAATTAAAATATATACAACAGAATTTAATGCTGTTAACATATCATCTACGCTTGATATTACTTTGTTTGTTCCTATCGCTGTAGATATTCTACTATCTTTTAGTAATTCTGAAATTAAAGCATCTTCATCTATATTTTCATTAGAATAATTTATGTATATAATATTAGATTTATAAGCCTCATTAAAAGTTTTTTCATATAAATCCTTACTCATATAAATATAATGTTCTAAATATTGCTCTACTACTGCACCAATCTTTACATTATACTTATTATGCTCTGAATCTTCTAATTCTATATTGTCACCTTGTTTTACATTTAGTAAATCCGCAAGTTTTTCTGTTATAAATATTGTATCATTATCTAATTTAATCCTTTCTTTTGTTTTACTGTCATTTAAATGAATAGCTTGATCTATCTCCTCTATATCTTCTGGTACTACTATTTGAGCATCTCTATTTTCAGTATTTGAGATAAGAGTAATAGAGGTTAAATATGCTTCTGTCTGAGCTGATATATCGCTCATTTCTATTAATTTATTTTGTAACTCTTGCAATTCATTTTCTTCAAGATTTGATTTTAAGCTTATTGTTGCATTATATTGATACACATTTTCATATTGATAATGCATTATTTTAGCAATAGAATCTTTTATTCCAAAGCCAACTAATACTAATGCTGTACAACCACTTATTCCGGCAATTGTCATAATAAATCTTTTCTTATATCTAAACATATTTCTTACAGTAACTTTTTGCGTAAAGCTTAAATGTTTCCATATAAAAGTTATTTTTTCTAGTAAAACTCTTTTTCCTGATTTTGGAGCTTTTGGTCTCATAAGCTCTGCCGGAGTAGATTTTAATTCTTTTTGAATTGCATAAATTGTAGCTCCAATATTACATATACATATTAGACCTAATCCTAATCCTGCATAAAAGTAATTAAACTCTATAACATGCTCACTAACATAAGGATACATCATCTGATAAAGTGAAATTACAATTCTTGGCAATAGCTGAAATCCTATATTCATTCCAACAATAGCTCCTATTACAGTAGCTAGAGTTGCATATAATATATATTTAATAGATATCAAAATATTAGAATATCCCAATGCTTTTAATGTTCCTATAATTCCTCTTTGTTCCTCTACCATTCTTGTCATAGAAGTTAAGCTAATTAATGCCGCAATTATAAAAAACACAGCTGGAAAAACATTTGCTATTTTTGACATATTGTCAGAATCACTAATATAGCTTGAGTATCCTTGATTATTATTTCTATCCCAAATATACCATTCTGGCTTTTCAATATTTGCAACTTCTTCTCTTGCATCAATTAATTTACTTTCTGCCTCTGTTATTTTTTCATTAAATTCTTGTTTGCTTTCTTCTAAGGTTTTCTTGGCCTCTTCTATTTCTTCTTTTCCACTATTAATTTCATTTTGGGCATCTTTCAATTCTTTATTAGTTTGATTTATTTGTGAATTTAGCGTCTTTTCATTTTCTTCTATCTCTTTATATCCATTACTTATTTGATTTTCTGCTGTTTCAAGCTCTGATTTACCACTTGATACTTGATTTTCAATTTCTTGTATCCCTGCTTCTAGTTTTGTTTTATTTTGTTCAAGTTCAGAAATTTGTCCTTCAATATATGCCAATTGATATTTTGCCTCTGCTAATTGCTCTTCTGTCATATATGCACCTTGATTTTTTATTGCATCTTCAACTTCTTGTTTTCTATTTTGTAATTCTGTAATTCCAGCAGTTAAAGTTGTAAGTTGTTCTTCTAAACTTGCTTTTTGTTCCTCTGCTTGTTTAAACCCTTCTTCTGCTTCTGCTTTTTTAGTTTCTAATTCTATTTTGTTTTCATCTAAAGTCTTTTTTGCATTTTCAATTTCTTCTTTTGCTTTAGCAAATTCATTATTTGCCTTTGTTTTATTGCTATTTAACTCGCTTTGGGCATCATTTAATTTCTTTTCATTTGAATTTATTTCATCTTCTGCTTCCTGTATTTTACTTTCAGCATCAGCTTTTTCAGTATCTAACTCTTTTTGAGCATCATCTAATTTTTGATTAGCTTCTCCAATAAGTTCATCATATCTTCTTTGTTTTTGTGTATCTTCAATCTGTTCAATTTTTTCTTTTACACTATCTATTAATTCCGTATATTCATCTGATGTAGTGTTTAGTTCCTTTGCAGAAGCTACTTTTGCATAAATTGAAGTATATACATCTGAGCTTATGTTGCTATCTGGTACATAAATATAATAGTCTATTTTTCCAGATCCCAAAGAGCTAGTTCCTTTTTCTCTAGAAATAAACATTGGACTTTGGATAACTCCTACTATTTTTAATTCTGTATTTACTAGACTTGCTTCTTCATTTTCTTTCAATTCTTTCTGAATATCTATAGTATCGCCTATGTTTTTATTTAAATCAGTTAATAAACTAGCTTCTACTAAACACTCATTTGAATTTTTGGGTTCTTCTCCCTGAACTATTTTTACTTCATTTATTTCGTTTGTTAGAGTAGTAAGATTTAAAATATATTCTAAATTATTTTCTACTAATTTTACATCTTTTGAGAAAACTGGGTATGCCTTTTCTATACCTTCTATTTCTTCTAAAGCTTTTATATCATCATCTGTTAACCCTAAAGTAGATAAAACTTGTATATCAAAAAAATTGCACTTATCAAAATAGCTATCTATAGTTGCTTTCATATCCGGACTTGATGCTCTTAAACCGCAAAAAAAGCCTACTCCTAATAAAGCCATTAGTAGTATAGATAAAAATCTTTTATAACTCTTTTTAATTTCTTTAAAACTATCTTTTAATAGTGCTCTTTTCATTTTTCCTTCCTTTATTTTTTATTATAATATTTTATCAATTTTTGATTTTTTTTACAATAGAAAAAAGAAAAAAAACCTGTTTTTAAGATACTACCAAAAACAAGTTTTTTAACTATAAAATTTATATTAATTAAATTTCTCAATTAAGTTTTATAAATATGAATTACTTTTTCAACTACATAATTCTCAACTTCTTCTGCTGGAGTTCCAATATAAATATCATTATTTCCAAAAAAATCCCAACATTTTATTACAACAAAATTATCAAAAGTATATTTATCATAGCATAAATTTTTTTCAAAGGTACATTTATTTTGAGTTATATTATAATATAAATTTGAATAAAGAGTATTTATTGAATATCTAGCTGAATAGTTTATTAATTCCATAATATCATGTTCGTCTCCTTCTTGATGAAAATTATCTATATTGTAGTAATATATATTAAATTTATTTTTTTTATAAAATTTTGTTGTATTTACTTTTACAAATTCATTTTTTCTTTCTTTAGTTTCACTTACTTCTAAAATTTCATATGGTGAATATAATCCCGTATATATTCCTTCTAATGGATCCTTTGTTTGCAAATTTAATAATAAAATAACAACTATTATTACAACAATTACTAATAAAACTAATACCATTTTTGTTTTCTTTTTCATATTCGTTCTTCCTTTAATTAAATTTCGTATTTTCTATTTTGTACGCTAATAGAATCCCCTTTTCCATTATTTATTTTAATAATAATCTCAATATATTTTTTATCTTTGCTAATATCATAAAAGAATCTGTAATTTATATCACTTTTTCCTATATTACTTTTCATTTCATCTTCCACAATATCATTCAAAGCTCTATTTTTATATTGAGTTATTTGTTCCTCGCTTAAATTAAAATTTTCCAATTCTATTATTTTTTCTTTTGATAAGTTAAAATTTATAGTATTATCTGCAATTTTAGAAACTTTTCCTTTTTCTACCATTACTGTATATATATTTTCTGTATAAAAATTTCCAATTTTATATTTAAAATCTATTACAGGTATTCTATAGCTGAAACTAAATAATTTCCTGGTGGATAATCCGACCAATCAATAGCATAACTGAACTTATGATATCCATTTCCAATTCCTGCATTTTTCAAATCTTCTCTATAATATCTTGCAGAAAATTCTTTTATAAATTCCTGACCTGTTGTTACATTTCCTAAAGTAATCTTTACATTTATTGGGTCATTTGGTGAAGAACTTCTCCAAGCCCAACCTGATACTTCATCACCGTTTACAAAATCTAAACAACCTTCCGGAACTGCTGCTCTAGCTGTAATCAAATTTTCCTTAGAATCTATATAGTTTTTTCTATATATTCTTCTAAATCTTTAATACTTACTTTTGACCTTGTTTCATCTGAAATTACAATTTCTTGCGAATCATCTAGCCTTGTAATTTGTATTTCATCTAATTTTGAATTTTCAATATAAATTTCTTCTTCAGCCCCACTAACATAAAATGAAATACTTATAATGCTCATAAAAATTACTATAAAAATAATTTAAAATTTTTTAATATTCATTTTAAAATCCCCTTAAAATTATATTTTTATTATATATATATTAATATAAATTTTTCACCTTCATTTTATATTATAAAAATATAAAATACAAGCTTTTCTCTATTTTTATTGGCAACATTTTTTGCTTGCAAAATTATATATTAAAATTCAGTTACATTATTCTTTCCTATCTTAGAAAACATCAAATTTCATTAAGGAAATTATTGACTATTTAACAACTTGGTATTATAATTTTTAATTAGGAGAAAAATTTTAAGGAGGATTTTTTTATGATAGAAAAAAGAAAAGTAGTATTAGTTGGAACAGGCTTCGTAGGAATGAGTATGGCTTATTCTATTTTAAATCAAGGAAATGCTAGTGGCGTTAATGAACTTGTT
>CALXZR010000015.1 GCA_944393295.1 uncultured Clostridia bacterium | reverse complement strand
ATCAAATTAAATTTTTAGAAGAGGTAAAAAATGTTAATTACAAGTAAAGATAATGAATTTATTAAGCATCTAAAAAAATTAAAAGAAAAAAAATATAGAGAAGAATATAGTGAATTTATTGTTGAAGGTATTAAAATGATACAAGAAGCAATAGATGAAGGATCTGAGATAAAACACATTATAATTTGTGATGACTGTAAAACACAAGGCTCTTTTTCTAGTGAGTTTTTATACGAGATAGCTAAATATAATTGTGTATATGTAACAGAGAAGATATTTTCAGGAATAACTGATGTAATGAATCCACAAGGAATTTTAGCTGTAATAGATAAAAAAAATAAATCTGATGATATAGACTACAATTCAAATTTATTTTTAATTTTAGATGATATTCAAGATCCAGGAAATATGGGAACTATTTTAAGGACAGCAGATAGCATAAATTTAAAACAAATTATTGTTTCAAAAGGTACTGCTGATTGCTATAATCCAAAAGTAGTACGTTCTACTATGGGTGCTATTTTTAGAGTAAATGTAATAGAATGTGAAGATCTAAAAAAGATTATAAAGGAAATGAAAAAAAGAAAAATAAAAGTATATGCAACAGATTTAGCTACCAACAAAAGCATATATGATGCAGACTATAAAAAATCAGCAATTGTAATTGGAAATGAAGCAAATGGAGTATCTAAAGAAATTTTAGAATTAGCAGATGAAAAAATAAAAATTCCAATGACCGGAAAAACAGAAAGCCTAAATGCTGCTGTTGCAACAGGGATAATTTTATATGAAGCAGTAAGAAAAAATAATATATAAGAAAAGAGAATTTATGAAACAAAAAATAGAAGATTTATCAGAACAAGATTATAAAGAATTTTTTGAGTGGCTTTTAGAAAAAAAAGTAATAATGGATAAAGAATTAGACTTATCTTTATGTAGTACTCAGAATAATCCTTATGTATATTTTCCAACTGAAATTAGAGATTTTATTCAAACACCACCAATGCAAAGATTAAAAAAAGTAACACAATTAGGGACTGGGATTATAGAAAATCCTAATATATATCATACAAGATTTTCACATTGCTTAGGTACTTATAATAATGCAGTAATTTTTTATATGCTACAATTTAAGAATATTAGATGGAAAAGTAGAATTGAAGCTGAAGGTAGAAAATTAGAAGTCTTAGCAGATATTATAGAAAGTTTAAGACATGATGATGGACACAATATATTATCACATGGATTGGAAAAACTAATAGGAAAGGAAAAAGGAACACATGAGATAATAGGAGCTAGATTTAAAAAAGAATATGAACCAACAATAAGGGCTTTAAACAATATACATCCAGGTTTATTAAATGCAATGGACAAAGTATCTCGGAAAAGATTATTCATTAATAACTTTAAGAGAGGGAAATATAGATTTTGATAGATTAGACTTTGTAGCAAGAGATATGTTTTACTTAGGGCAGATAGAGCAAAGAAATTTAGTAAATAGATTAATAAAAAATAGCTCTATTCAAACACTTGTAATTAATGGAAAAAAACAAGAAGTTGTTGTTTATGAGTATGAAGCTTTACATGATATAGAATCCTTTTTAAATTTAAGAGCAAGCAACTATAAAAAATTTTATACTTCTAATACTAGAAAAGGACTAGATATATTAGAAGAACAATTTTGTAGAGCTTTTGTAAAATCCGATACAAATATTGGAAGTGAATTAAAAGAATATTTAAATGAATGTATTAGAAGTGGAGCAAAGAATATAGATTTATCAAAATTTTTATCATGGAATGATATAAAATTTTTTAATGAACTATATTTAATTGCTATGAATGAAAAAAATGAAAATGTAAGAGAGTTAGCTTTAGCTTGTATGCCTTCTGCTGAAGGTTTATATAGTTTAGCAATTGAAATGATAGATCCAAAAAATAGAAAAGAAGCAGATTTTACAGAAGATGAGAAAACTTTTTTTAAAAACCTAAAGGATATATCTAAAAAAGAAAATAAATTACATAATGCATTATATGGAACTAATAAAAATGAAGATATTAGCTTGAATTCGAACTCTAAAGAGGAAATAAATTCTCTAATAGAAGATATTATTAACGAAAGTGAAGTGGACATGCGAGAAGTAAAAGGAATATTTTTTTGGAAAGCAAATATAAAAAAATATAACCCAGAAGAACCAATTTATGTAAAGGATAGAGATGGAAATATTTATACCTTAGATAAACATCCAGAATTATCAATTGATTTATCAGAAATTGATAATTATGGAGTAGCAATTATTCCTCCACTAATGAGATTAGAAGGAGTAGAGGAAGAAAAAATAAATTTAATAAAATCTAAATTTGAAGATTTTAATAAATTTCATAATATAGATGTATTACCAAAGAACAATAGAGCAAGATTATTTAAAACTGGAAATAAAGCATATATTCCCAAATATACAGAAAAATCAAAAGAACTAAAAAAATCTTTTGAAGAAAAATAAAAGTACATGAATTATGTACTTTTATTTTTTGAAATATCTTCTTCTGGTGATACAAGTAAATTAAAAATTTCAGGATAAATAGAAGAAGCATTTGTATTCCAATTATTTACAATTTTTTTTGCTTGTTCACGGGAACCAGCATTTAGTTCAAGATGAAAAATAGTGTTGTTATTTTCTATAATTTTGCAAGTTACAGAAAAATCTGTTTCTGTAATTGGACTATATTCTGCTGATATAGAATATTTATCTTTTATAGAATCAAAGTTTTCTTTAAACTTACTATCAACTTTTAATTTTAATATTCCAGGAAGAATATCTAAAGTAAGTTCTAAGGCTTGTTTACCTTCATCTGTTAATTCATATATTTCGTCATTTTCTTTTATATATTTATTTAAATAATTGTCTTCTAATAAATCTAGTAAAAATTGTTCAAAGTAAAAATAATTCATGTCTAAAATTGATACAACTAATTCAAGCAATTCATTGTGCGAAATAGATTTTCCTACTTTACTTAATATATATAAAATTAGAACTTTGCTTTCTGCAAGAGCATGATCATCTGAATTTAATTTCAAAGTAAATCCTCCTTAAAAATATTGAAATTAATTTTTAAACATTATATCACGGTTTTAGAAATTTTCAAGCTGTTTTTGGCAGGTGTACCCAAAAAACAGAGTTAAGAGAGTTGAAAAATAGTTATTACATTGATATAATTGCTTCAAGAAAATATATTATACAGTAGGAGGACATATGGATAGTAAATTAGAATGGAATTTAAAAGAAATTTATAATAATGAGGAGTCTTTTGAAGAAGATGTAAAAAAGTTACAAGTAAAAACAAATGAGATTCTAGAGTTTAAGGGAAAATTATCACAGAGTTCAAGTATGGTTTTAGAATGTTATAAAAAATTAGCAGAAGCTTTAGAATTAGAAGAAAAATTATATGCTTATGCAATGTTAATGTATCATAAAGATATGAGTAATGTTCAAAGTATAAAATTATATAAACATATAGAAAAAATAGTAACAGATTTTTCAGAAAAGATTAGTTTTATTTCTCCAGAGCTTAGTAAGATTGATGATAATAAGTTGCAAGAATTTTTAGAAGAAAATGAAGAATTAAAAAAAGAATTTAAAAAATCTATTGAAGATATAATAAAAGAGAAAAAACACATTTTATCAGAAGAAATAGAAGAAGTATTAGCAAAGTATTCAGAAGTATTTAGTGCTTCTGAGAATGCTTATGATATATTCACTGATACAGAACTTGATTTTCCAGATATAGAAACCAAAACAGGAGAAAAGCTTAAAGTTACACATGGTACATTTTCAAAATATTTAATGGATAAAGATAGAAGTATTAGAAAACAAGCTTTTGAATCAATGTATTCTTTGTATAAAAGACATCAAAATACAATTACAGAATTATATTTAGCTAGAGTAAAACAGCGTACTATATCTGCTAAATTAAGAAATTACGAATCTTCTTTAGATTCAGCAACTAGTAATGATGATTCAAATGTAAAGGTATATGAAACACTTTTAAAAGAGGTAAACAAAAATTTAGATTTAAATAGAAGATATATTAAATTAAAAAAAGATTTACTTAAAAGTGACGAATTTCACATGTATGATGTATATGTAAATACATTAGATGCAGAAGAAAAAAATATTCCGTATGAAGAAGGAAAAGAAATAGTATTAAAGGCTTTAGCTCCAATGGGAGAGGCTTATATAAATATGCTAAAGACAGCCTTTGAAAACAATTGGTTAGATGTATATGAGACGAACAATAAAAGAAGTGGAGCATATAGTATGGGAATACATACAGTACATCCTTTTGTTTTGTTAAACTACCATAACTCTTCAAGGGATGTTTCTACAATAGCTCATGAATTAGGTCATGCAATGCATAGCTATTATGCAAGTAAATCACAAAATATTATTAATGCAAATTATACTATAATGGTAGCTGAAGTAGCATCAACTGTTAATGAGATTTTATTAGCTAACTATTTAATACAAAATGAAAAAGATAAAATGAAAAAAGCTGCTTTAATTAATGAGCAATTAGATACAATAAGAGCAACTTTATATAGACAGGCAATGTTTGCTGAATTTGAAAAGGAAGTACATTCTCAAGTAGAAAAGGGAGAAAGTTTAACTTCAGAAAATTTAAGCTCAATATATTATGAACTTGTAAAAAAATATTTTGGAGATGCTGTAATAGCAGATGAAGATATAAAATATGAGTGGGCTAGAATACCACATTTTTATAGTTGCTTCTATGTTTATAAATATGCCACAGGAATTACATCAGCAATTGTAATAGCAAATAATATTTTAAATAAAAAAGAGGGCTATGTAGAAAAATATATAGATATGCTAAGTAAAGGTGGAAGTATAGGATCTTTAGATTTACTTAAAATGGTAGATGTAGATTTAGAAAAAGAAGAAACTTATGAAAATGCTTTTAATTATTTTAAGAAGAATTTGGAGGAATTAGAAAATTTAACAAAAGATTTAGAAAAATAATATAAAAAATTCACATAAAAAACATAAATCTATTATAGAATTCTTAAAAAATAAAAATATAAGCAAAAATTTGCTTGAAATGGAGCATAATATGAGTGATTTAACAGTATTAGTTGTAGATGATGAATCAAGAATGAGAAAATTAATAAAAGATTTTTTAAAACAGAAAAACTTTAATATTCTAGAAGCAGAAGATGGAGAAGTTGCTTTAAAGGTATATAATGAAAATAAAGATAAAATTAATTTAATTTTATTAGATGTGATGATGCCTAAATTAGATGGTTGGTCTGTTTTAAGACAAATACGACAAGAAAATAAAACTATTCCAATAGTAATGTTAACAGCAAGAGCTGAAGAACAAGATGAATTATTTGGATTTGAGCTTGGTGTAGATGAATATATATCAAAACCATTTAGCCCTAAAATTCTTGTTGCTAGAGTAGAAGCAATATTAAAAAGAACAATTAAGGAGGAAAAAAAGCTTAAAGACTATGATGGTATAGTAATTGATAATGAAGGTAGAACTGTTACTGTAGATGGAAAACCAGTAGAATTAAGTTTTAGAGAATATGAACTTTTAAAATATTTATTAGATAACGAAAATATTGCTCTATCTAGAGATAAAATATTAAATACTGTTTGGAATTATGATTATTATGGAGATTCAAGAACAATAGATAGTCATATAAAGAAGATTAGACATAAACTTGGAAAAAAAGGTAAACATATACAAACAATAAGAGGTATTGGATATAAATTCGAAATAAAATAGTTATATTTAATAATAAAAGAGGAAGAAATGAGGAAAATATTTAAATCTGTTCATGCTAAATTATTTATAACAGTATGTGTAATAATGCTTATGACAATATTATTTTTGATTGTTGTAAATAGTGCTGTACTTGAAACCTTTTACTATTATAATAAAAAAGAGAGCTCCCTTGAATTATTTGAATATATAAAGGAAAATATAAATTTACAAGATAAAGAAAACTTTACAAGAGAACTAGAGAAAATTTCTGTTAATAATAATTTTGACATAGAAATAATAAACTCTTCAAATGAAATAATATACACAACTGATGGAAACTTTGTGGAAAACTTTGGCGAACTGAGAGAAATAAAATATCAGGTACGATATAGCATTTTTAATAGAACTGAAATTATGTATGCAAAAGATGGTGTTACTATTAGAAGAGTTCAAGACAAAACAAATGGAATTAATTTTATATTATTAGAAGGTACAATAGAAAGTGGAGAGAAAGTTTATATTAGAATGCCAATAAATACAATAAAGGAAAGTGCTAATATTTCAAATCAGTCTCTATGGGTAATAGCTATTGTATCAGTAACAGTTAGTGGTCTTATAATTATGATTACTACTGAAAAATTTACAAAGCCAATAGAAGAATTAAATGATATAGCTAATAGAATGACTAAATTAGATTTTAGTAGAAAATATAGAATACATGATAATGATGATGAAATAAATGAACTTGGGAAGAGTATAAATAAACTTTCGGATACTTTAGAAGATACTATTAATAAACTAAAAAAGAACAATATGGAACTTGAAAAAGACATTGAAGCTAAATCAAAAATAGATGAAATGAGAAAACAATTTATATCAGACGTTTCTCATGAACTAAAAACACCAATAGCATTAATACAAGGATATGCAGAAGGACTAGTTGAAAATGTAAATGATGATGAAGAAAGTAGAAATTTTTATGCTGATGTTATCTTAGATGAAGCCAATAAAATGGATGTTATGGTAAAAAGGCTATTAGAACTAATGAAGTTAGAATACGAAGACAGAGAATTCAACAATAAAAATTTTGATATTGTAGAATTAATAAATGAAGTTATTAGAACTTCTAATGTGGTATTAAAAGAAAATAATATAGAAGTAGAATTTAAAGTAAAAGAGCCAGTTATGGTATTTGCAGATGATTTTTATATTGAACAAGTAGTAAATAATTATTTTACAAATGCAATAAAAAATGTTGAACAAGTGAAAAATAAAAAGAAAATAAAGATAACTATAAAGCAAGCTAAAGATGAAAGAAAATATCGAATTAGTATATTTAATACAGGAAAAAATATTTCAGAAGAAAATTTACCAAGAATTTGGAATAGATTTTATAAACTAGATGAATCAAGAGATAGATCTAAGGGAGGACATGGAATTGGTTTATCTTTGGTAAAGGCAATAATGAACAAATATAATAGTAGTTATGGAGCTAAAAATAAACAAGATGGTGTAGAATTTTTCTTTGAAATAGAAAAAGAAAGAAAATAAAGAAAAAAAGACTTTTCTAAATAGTTTGATTTTAAACAAAGCTATAAAGAAAAGTCTTTTTATAATTTGTTATGAAAAAGCTTGCTGATATATATAATTTTAAAAGGTATAAAATCAAAATGTAGAATTTTGTCGATTGAAAAAATAAAAAATTTTATAAAAATACTTTACAAAACACAAAAAAAGTATTAATATAATTTCAATTTATTCATAATTGCAATTAGATAAATTCAAAAAAGTTCAAAGTTTGTTTCAAACAAAATTTCAAAACATTTTAAAATTGAATATAGGAGATGGTTATATTAAATTTACTAAAAAATTTATTATAATTTTTATTGGCATTTTAATTGTAGTAATTTTTAGTTCTAGTTTAATTAATTCTAAAAAATATCAAAAAATTCAAGATTATTCTAATATTATCGATGTTGTAGAAAATGAAACCCATAAACAAGAATTTAAATTAGAAAATACGCAAGTATTAGATAGCACTCAAAAAGAATGGTATATAGAAATACCAAAAATTGAATTGTTTGCCAAAATAGCTAGTGGTACAAGTGACCAAATTTTAAATGAATACGTTGGACATTTTGAGGATACAGCAATTTTATATGGCAATGTTGGTTTAGCAGCGCATAATAGAGGTTATAAGGTAAACTACTTTGCTAAGATAAAAGAATTAGAAAAAGGTGACATTGTATATTACTGCTATGATGGCAAAAAACAAAAATATGAAATTGTTTTTAAAGAAATTATAAAAGAAACGAACTGGGAATTTTTAAGTCCAACAAAAGAAAACAGATTAACGCTCATTACCTGCGTAGAAGATATGCCAGAGCTTAGAAGATGTATACAAGCGATAGAAGTAAAATAAAATTAAATATGGAGTAAAATATGAGAAAATTTATTATAATGTTTTTTGTACTAATATCAATTTTTAGTAGTTTTGCACCTTGCTTTGCCTTTGAAATAAATGATGTAAATTTATATAAATTATATGATTGTGGAAATCTTTTAAAATATCAAGGAATTACAAGAAGAATTTCATATGTTGTATATAAAAAAGATGGAATTGAATATCCAGCTTATTGTTTAAATGCAGATTTACCTGGGGCAGAAGAGGGTTCATATAATGTTTCAACATTAGAAAAGTTAAATAATACAAAGGTATGGAAAGTAATTATTAATGGCTATCCTTATCGCTCTGTTCAAGAACTTGGGGCTTTTAATGAAGGAGAGGCTTTTGCAGCTACAAAGCAAGCTGTTTATTGGGCTTTATATGATAGAGATGAAAATGATTATTCTGCTTATGATTCTGAAGAAGGTAGAAGAACCTACGCAATTTTTAAAGATATTATTGAAAGAGCAAAAAATTGTAATTTAGAAGAACCAGGAGCGATAAGTTTAAATATAGAGCCACTGTCAGCTGCTTGGAAAGTAGATGAAACAGATTGTAAATATGTAAGTAAAACTTATAGAGTAAATTGCAATATACAAGAGGGTACATATGAAATTAAATTGCAAGGATTATTGCCAGAGAATACGAAGTTAGTAAATTTAGAGGGAATTGAAACACAAAACTTTAAAGTAGGGGAACAATTTAAAATTATGATGCCAATTCAAAATATATCACAAAGTGAAACCTTTACAATTAACGCAAATGCAAGTTTAAAAACATATCCTATTTTGTATGGAAAATCTTATGATCCAGTAAAACAAAACTATGCAATCACAGGTTTAACCTATGAGAATAAATCTACTAGTATTTCAGAAGATTATGAAAAAAATAGAACAAAAATAGTTGTTCATAAACAGGAATATGGAACTAAAACACCTCTGCAAGGTGTGGAATTTGAATTGCTAGATGCTGATAAAAAAGTTCTAAAAAATAGTCTTATTACAGACAGAAATGGTGAAATAATTTTAGAAAATATGTTACCAGGAAAATATTTTTTAAAAGAGATAAAAACCTTAGATGGTTATAATTTATACACTGATTTTATAGAATTAAATTTAGATTTGAACGAAGAAATACAAGTGATTGTTAATAATACTAAAAAATCAATAGAAGAAATAAATAAAAACTATGAGGTTATTGAAATAGTTTCAGATAAGGAAGAAAAAAATATTAGTGAAAATACTGAAAATACTCAAATAGAAAAAAATGAGAATAACCAAATTGAAGAAAAAACGATTAGCGAAGAAAAGTATAAATATGAAGAAAATAATTATATTGAAAATACTTATGTTGAAAATACACAAGTAAGGAAATTACCCAAAACAGGGTTTTAATTAAATTAAAAAGGAAAATGGATTTTTATAAATTTAACCAGGAAAAGTACGTGAAGAGATAGAAAGTAAAAATAGATGAGAATGTCTAAAAAAATTAAATTTGCCAGGAAGATGAAATTTATGTTTAAATTAGAAATTTGCAATAAGTAATAATTAAAATATAAAACACCAAATTTTTTAATTTGGTGTTTTATATTGCGTCATTTTCTTTTAGAATATCATATACTCGTTGAATAGGTAAACCTAGAGCTGATGAGTAATTTCCAATAATTTTGTCAATGAATATAGAAAATCTACCCTGAATAGCATAAGCACCAGCTTTATCATATACATCATCAAAATTAACATCTACATAGTTTTCAATTTCATTGGTATCTATATTTTTTACAAAAACTTCTACGGGAAATAATTCTTTATATTCTTTATATTCACCTTTATTTTCTACTAAAACAACTAAACTGGTGTAAATTTTATGCATTGCTCCTTGAAGTTTTTTTAACATTGAAATTGCTTCTTGTCTGGTTTTTGGTTTTCCAAAAGCTTCATTATCTTTAATAACTAGAGTATCTGCTGCTATTATTATTCTATCACCTTGTGTATTATCAAATATTGATTTTGCTTTTCGAAAAGCGATTTCTTTTGACTTTTCTTCTAGAGACATTTCTTCATTTATTGTTTCATCTACATCACTTATAAGAATTTCATAATCAAATCCTGCTAAATCCATTAATGCTTTTCTTCTTGGAGATTTTGATGCTAATATAATTTTCATTTTTACATTATCCTTCCTAAATTGGTTAAAATATAATTTAAATATAATATATTTTTTATAAAATTAATATATCACAAACAGTATAATTTTACAATAATCAAAAAATAGTTAAAAATTTACAAAAATTTCATTTTACTAATATTGTCTTTTTTTGTAGTATATGTTAAAATAGAAAATCGAGAATAGACTAAATAAATGAAGACAAAATATATATAAACAATTAAGGAGGATGTTATGAAATTTAGTGAATGGGATGGTTTTAAAACAGGAAATTGGGAAAAGGAAATAAATGTTAGAGACTTTATCCAAAAAAATTATACTCCATATGAAGGTGACGATTCATTTTTAGTAGGACCAACAAAAAGAACACAAAAATTATGGAATGAAGTTTTAGAACTATATAAAAAAGAAAGAGAAAATGGTGGAGTTTTAGATGCATCAACAGATGTTGCGTCAACAATTACGAGTCATGCTCCAGGATATATAGATAAAGATTTAGAAACAATCGTAGGACTTCAAACAGATAAGCCACTAAAAAGAGCTATTATGCCAGAAGGTGGAATTCGTATAGTTGAAAAATCATGTGAAGCTTATGGTTTTAAAGTTTCAGAAAAAATAGAAGATATTTATCATAATTATAGAAAAACACATAATGATGGTGTTTTCTCTGCATACACACCAGAAATTAGAGCTGCAAGAAGTTCTCATTTATTAACTGGTTTACCAGATGGATATGGAAGAGGAAGAATAATAGGAGATTATAGAAGAGTTGCTCTATATGGTATAGATGAATTAATAAAAGGCAAAAAAGAAGATTTTGCAAATGCTCGCGGAAGCTATATGTCAGAGGATATTATTCGTGAGAGAGAAGAAATTTCAGAACAAATAAAAGCTCTAGAAGATTTAAAGAAAATGGCAGCAAGTTATGGATTCGATATTTCTAAACCTGCTTGCAATGCAAAAGAAGCTATACAATGGTTATATTTTGGATATTTAGGAGCTATAAAACAACAAAATGGAGCAGCTATGAGTATTGGTAGAACATCTACTTTCTTAGATATCTACATTGAGAGAGATATAAAAGCTGGAAAATTAACAGAAGAAGAAGCTCAAGAATTAATGGATCATTTTGTTATGAAATTGCGTTTAGTTCGTTTCCTAAGAACACCAGAATATGATGAATTATTTAGTGGAGATCCTGTATGGGTTACTGAAAGCATAGGTGGTATGGGAATTGATGGAAGAACTTTAGTAACTAAGAATTCATTTAGAGTGCTTCATACTTTAAATACTTTAGGTCCTTCACCAGAGCCAAACTTAACAGTTCTTTGGTCTACTAGACTACCAGTTGGATTTAAAGATTTCTGTGCAAAGACATCAATAAAAACAAGTGCTATCCAATATGAAAATGACGACTTGATGAGAGAATATTGGGGAGATGATTACGGAATTGCTTGTTGTGTAAGTGCTATGAGAATTGGTAAACAAATGCAATTCTTTGGTGCTAGAGCAAATCTTGCAAAAACATTAACTTATGCGATTAATGGTGGTAGAGATGAAGTTTCAGGAAAACAAATTACACCAAAATTTGCACCAATTACTTCAGAATATTTAGATTATGACGAAGTATGGGAAAGATTTGATCAAATGATGGAATATGTTGCAGGAATTTATATGGATGCATTAAATATAATTCACTATATGCATGATAAATACGCTTATGAAAGCTTAGAAATGGCTTTACACGATAAGGATATACTAAGAACTATGGCTTGTGGTGTTGCAGGGCTTTCAATAGTAGCAGATTCTTTCTCTGCAATGAAATATGCCAAAGTAAAAGTAATTCGTGATGAAACAGGATTAGCTGTTGATTATGAAATAGAAGGAGATTTTCCAAAATACGGAAATGATGATGACAGAGTTGATGAAATTGCTGTTAAAATTCAAAAAGTATTTATGGATAAATTAAGAAAACAAAAAACTTATAGAAATTCAAAACCTACAATGAGTATATTAACAATAACATCAAATGTTGTATATGGTAAAGCAACAGGAAATACACCAGATGGTAGAAGAGCTGGAACTCCATTTGGACCAGGTGCAAATCCACTTCACGGAAGAGATACAAATGGTGCAATTTCTGTACTAAACTCTTTAGCAAAATTAAATTATAAACATTCAGAAGATGGAATTTCTTATACTTTTGCAATTGTTCCAAATGCTTTAGGTAAAGATGAAGAAACAAGAATCAAAAATCTAACAGCTTTATTAGATGGATATTTCTGTCAATTAAGTCATCATGTAAATGTAAATGTATTTGATAGAGCTTTACTTGAAGATGCTATGGAACATCCAGAAAAATATCCACAGCTAACAATTCGTGTATCTGGATATGCAGTAAACTTTATTAAATTAACAAGAGAACAACAATTAGATGTTATAAATAGAACAATTCATGAAAGAATGTAATTTTAATAAATTAAACAAAAGATAAAGGTGGGTGAAAATCCACCTTTATTAATAGAAAAAATAAAATAAAATAAAGGAGAAAAAGTTTGGAAACGCTAGGAAGAATACACTCATTTGAATCATTCGGAACTGTAGATGGGCCAGGAATAAGATATGTAGTATTTATGCAAGGATGTCCTTTAAAATGCAAATATTGCCATAATAGAGATACTTGGGACTTTTCTGGTGGTATGGAATATTCAGTTGATGAAATAGTATCTAAAATAGTTAGATGTAAATCATATATAGAAGCTTCAAATGGTGGAGTCACTATATCTGGTGGAGAACCACTTTTGCAAGTAAAATTTTTAATAGAATTGTTTAAAAAACTAAAAGAACTAAATTTTCATACAGCTTTAGATACAGCTGGGAGTTTAAAAATAAATGCAGATATAGAGGAGTTGCTTAAATATACTGATTTAGTTATATTAGATATTAAACATATTGATAATGAAAAATGTATAAACTTAACAGGTGTATCAAACGAAAATACAATAAATTTTGCAAAATATCTATCTGAAAATAATATATCAATGTGGATAAGACAAGTGTTAGTACCAGGATATACTGATGATAAAGAGGATTTATTAAATCTTAAAAAATTTATTATTAGTTTAAAAACTGTACAAAAGGTAGAAATTTTACCATATCATGATTTAGGAAAATTTAAATGGGAAAATTTAGGTGAGAAGTATCCTTTAGCTGATGTAAAACTTCCAACAGCAAAAGAAATTGATAGAGCAAAAGATTTATTAGGAATTTACAATGAAAAACATAATGCTTAAAAATAAAAATACAAGCTACAAAATTGCTTGTATTTTTTTAGGTTCTATAATATTGATTGGGGTGCTTAATCATCTCAATCTTTTTTACAAAAAAATAATGCACTTATTCAAAATACCTGATAGAATTAATTTACCAACAAAAATCCAAGGAGGTATTTGATAAGTGC
>CALXZR010000014.1 GCA_944393295.1 uncultured Clostridia bacterium | reverse complement strand
ATGTTCCTAAAAATTCCAAAGTGATTCTATTTCTTAACCAATTTCTTATAATGTCGTCTGCTTTTGACTTTCCTTCCTTATATTTTCCGAAATCAGAAATACAAATATAATCATTATCATTTATATTAGCTATATTTACTTTAATATTTTGAACTTCAATAATCTTATTATTTATGCATACTCACCTCTTTTTTATATAAAATGTAATAATCTTTTTTGAGAAAATGTTGATATTTCAATATTTTAGCAATTTTTCCATAAATTCATCTCCCCCAATTGATATTTGTAGAATTTGGTTTATCACTCATTTTTTCACTTCCTTAAAATTTAATTTTTACAAATATTTATTGTTATCTAAAATTGTATTTTATAATAAAAATACTAATTAGATTTTAATGGTACTATTTTTGCTAATTCTTCTTTTTTTATTTTTCCTTCTCTTATAACTATAAGTTTTTCATCTTCTACTTGAACAATTGTAGATGTAACATCACTTTCTATATCTCCACAATCTAAAATATAGTCTACTCTACTACCTAATTCATTAATAATATTTTGAATTTTTATTCCTGTAGCACTACCAGAAAGATTAGCACTAGGAGCAACAATAGGAACACCTGCTGTTTGAATAATGTCATTTAAAAAACCGTCATTTATAAGCCTAACTCTTATATATTCATCACCTGCAGATATAACCTCAGGTAAAATTCCTTCTTTTTTCTTAAATTTCATTGTTAAAGGTCCTGGCCAAAAAGTATCCATTAATTTTTGCTCTACAGGACTTATATAATCTACCATTTCTCTTAACATTGAAATATTTGAAATTAAAACACTTAAAGGTTTATTCTTAGGTCTTCCTTTTACTTCATAAATCTTCTCACAAGCTTCTTTATTATAAGCATTAGTTCCAATTCCATAAACAGTATCAGTTGGAAAAATAACTAATTTTCCATCTTTTAAAGCTGCAGCTATTTCAATAATTGTGGCATCGTTTATTTGTTCTTTTTTTAAAAGTTTGGTTGAATTCTGCTCATTACTCATTAATACAACATCCTTTACTATCAATTTATCTATAATCTATTTTTCCTACTTTACAAAGATTTTTTTAATTACCAATAGGTGCAAAATCATCTGTTACAATTTGCTCATTGACTTTTATATCAGTAGCTTCTCTAGATAAATATTTCTCATATTCATTATATTTTTCTTCATCTTTTTGAGGATTTCCTTTTATTCCAACAAGAATTAAGTTTTGTTTAACTTCTTTTTCTGTAGTATTTACCATAAATACTTTTACATCATCAAAAACTTTTTTATAAGTTGCATATTCATACTCAATAAATTTAGCTTCTTTACCTTCAAGAGAAGAAATAATATTTGTAAGTACAATTCCATTTTCATTTAGCATATTTTTTGCTTTAGTAAGAGCCTCATAAGTTGTTAATTCAAAAGGTGCATTTACTCCTTTAAAAGCGTCAATTAAAATTGTATCATATTTATTTTCGCTATAATTTAAGTAGCTTCTTCCATCTTGGTTATATACATCTAGTCTTGGCTCATCTATATTTAAGCCAAATTGGTCTATTGCTATTTGAGTCATTTTATCGTCTATTTCTACTACATCTATTGTTTTATCTTCATATTTATCTAAATAATGGATTGGATATGTATATGCAGCTCCTCCAATTAAAAGAGTATTATTAGCATCTTTATTAAAATATTCAAATAAATCATAATATTTTAGATACTCAGCTCCCATTTCTCCTGTTTCAGTATTTATATATGATTCTAAGCCAGTATCTACTTGCAAAGTTTTGTATGTTGCCTCTTCTGTTGTAATTTGCTTTACCCAAATTCTACTATATTGAGAATCTGTATCTAATAAAATATCTGGATTACTTACTTTGAAAATCCACTTTCCTAGTACAATTAATATTAATGTTACACAAATAATTATAATAGTTGTGCACAAATATTTTTTATCTCTTTTTTCTCTTGTTAATATTGACATTAATATTAGAGTTAATGTTACCCCAATATTAATATTAGTTACGCCAATATTTGGTATTAGTACAAACCCCATTATAAAAGTTCCTACTATACTTCCAATTGTTGACAATGAAGATATTCTACCTGATAAAGAGCCTATTTCATTGTCTTCCTTACTTTTTATTTTTACAGCAAAAGGTGATACCATTGCTAATATAAAGCTTGGTATTGAAAATACTATTATTGCACACAAAATAGCTGCTATTATAAGATTTTCTATTATTCCAGCAAAATTTTTTACAATTAGAGTTTCTAATATTGGTATAAAACTTGTAGACAAAGCTGCAATTAGTAATATATCTGATAATTGATCTATACTAGCATCTTTGTCTGCCTTTTTTCCACCTATCCAATATCCCAAACTCATACTTGCCAATATTATTCCAATTATACTTGTCCAAACCACATTTGAACTTCCTACATAAGGTGAAAGTACTCTTGCTGCTATTAGTTCAAGTCCCATTCCTATTGCTCCAGCAAGAAATACAATTATTTCTAATTTATATTTTTTCATTTATTTTTCCTTTATATTTATTTTAAAAATATGAACTTTGGATATTCTAGAAGAGAAAACCAAAGTTCACAAAATTTATAATTTGTACTGATTTCTATCAGCTCTTTCGTCAAATTCTCTTTCATATTTTTCATTTTTATAGAACCAATCTGTTTTTTTATCAGCACCAAATTTTCTTCTATTCTTATTTATAAGAATATCTAAAAATGTTAGTAATGGAATTAAAACCCCTATACAAATTGCAATTAAATTTGCTCCTCCTGCTAAAGTAGCTCCTGTTGATTGAATTTCCATTATTGCATTGTACAAAGCAGTTCCAAAATATGCTCCATAAATTCCAAAATAAATGGTTGCTCCTATAAGATTTCTTTTAAAAATTAAAAACATACATGGTATAGTTGCAAATAATAAAGCTATTTCTACATTTAAATTTGATGGTTGGCATATAAATTCAAATTGCATTGATGCCATTAAACAAACAATAGCTCTAAAGAACCAAAATACAACACTAAAAATAGTAATTAAATAACTAAATAAACTCATCCTTAGTATCCTCCTTTAACTGCCTCTATTTTAACATAATCTATAATAAATAGCAATATTTTATATTACAAATGGCAAATGCCACAGCTTAAATTATCTTGCTGTGGCATAGCCTTTTACTTCGGTAGACTATTTGCTGTTTGAGAGAAAATACTCAGTCGCCATTACAATAAACATATTATACGTTCCAATCCCCACACTGCTACAAGTATAACCAATTAGATACATTACATGCTTTTTTTATTTTATTACACATAATATTAAACTCATCATCAATTATCTTTTTAGCCTCATCAGAACTTAAAAAAGCCATTACCTCGTCGTAAAGTCCTAATTCCCGAAGTTTTTTTCTTGCTTGAAACTTATCTTTTTGCATATTTCTTCCCTTCTAATGACTCAATTAAGTTTACAGTTTCTAATTTGTTATACTATTTTTATAATTTTATGTCAACACGCTGCTGAATAATAAATATCCATTAAATTTCTATGTTTTATATAATTTTGCAAAATAAAAAACAAGAATAAAAAAAAGCAGGTTTCCCTACTTTTCATTTGATTATTCTGCATCATCAAAATTAAATTCATCCTTAAATTTTTCTTTAAAAATATCAAATACAGCATTTAAAGTTTCTTCGTCGTCAACACTTACATAAGATTCTTCATCTTCTGACTCTGAATCCTCTAATTTTAATATTACAACTTCTCCACTATCTTCATCACCATCTTCTGCTGGTAATAAAACAACATACTGTTCTGATTCATATTCTATTAAATCTAAGAATTCAAATTTAACATCATTTCCATTTTCATCATTTAAATAAATGATATTGCTATCTTCATCAAATCCTTGATTCATTGTATTTTCATCATCCATTTTTCTTTCTCCTTTCAAATTGAATAGCAAAATAATACTGTCTTACTATTTTTTTACATCTTATACTATAGTTACATTTTTTGCAATAGTTTTTTCAATTTTATATAATTTATTTTATATTAAGTTTCAAAATTATTTATTTTTATTCATATAGGTCTCTAATATATACACCGCTGAAATAGTATCTACTATATTTCTTTTTTTAGTTTTATTAACCTCTAAAAAATTCATAGTCTTATGTGCCGCAACAGTTGTAAGTCTCTCATCTACAGTAGTTATATTCATTTTATTATATTTGCATTTTAATTTGTGTATAAACTTCTCTGTTGCCTCTGCTCTAAAAGTTTTTGTGCCATCCATATTAAAAGGCATTCCTACAACAATAGTATCTACTTCATATTCTGAAAAAATTTCATCTAATCTTTTTAGTATAACTTTATCGTTTCCTTTGTGATGAATAGTTTCCAAACCTTGCGCAGTTATTCCTAATCCATCTGTAATAGCAATTCCTACTCTTGCGTCACCATAATCTATTCCTAAAGCACGCATTTTATTCTTCCAATCCTATATAATTCTTTACCATTTTTTCAAGTAATTCATCTCTTTCTATTAGACGAATTAAGTTTCTTGCATCATTATGACTTGTAATGTAAGTTGGATCACCTGATAGAATATATCCAACTATTTGATTAATTGGATTATATCCTTTTTCTACAAGAGCTTGATAAACTTGTTTTAAAATCTCTCTAGCTCTTACACTTTTATCTTTTTCTACTTTGAAACTTAATGTTTTATCTACAGCCATACTTCTTACCTCCTAAATATAATTTATTTGACTTTCTGCTTTATCTGCAGAGTCTATATACTCTTCTAATTTCTTTGTTAATATTTCTAGTCCTGTACCTTTATAATATGTTGATATAACAAAGTTAATTTTTGGAGATGCCTCTTTTCTTTCTGTTGTTTCCTTAATACGAACTTTCTTTCCTTTAATTGTATGTATTGATTCTATTTCTTCTGGTTCTTCTATTATTTGCAAATCTTCTATTTCAGATTTTATATCTTTTAAGAACTCCTCCAAACTAGCCTCTTCAACTCCTGAGAATACTATAACAAATTTTGGTCCCATATATCTAACAAAAATATATTGAGAAGACATTCTTGCTTTTACAATATTACTAACCTCTGTAATTATATCGTTTCCAATTAGCCTTCCCGCTTTTTCATTAATTTCTTCTATATTAGCAATTCTAAACATACACACAGCTGAGGTTGGATATTTATCTATTGTATGTTTTGCCATACCATATAAGTATTCTGCTGAATGTAAACCTGTGAATTTATCAATTCTATCTATATTTTCAATTGTATCTTGATATGCTGTTGTTCTAAGTACAGAAATAATATTTTCTTTTACTATTTCTATAACTGTTGTATCCATGTTATCAAAAGCATGCATCTTTCCACTTTCCATTACCCAATATCCAATATATATATTATCTATGTAGAGTGGAAAGAACATTGCTGATTTTGCTCTTCCCATCTCTGTTTTTTGATAAGGTAGTTTTTCGTTTTCATTTTCAATTGTGATATACTTTGGAGTTGCAGTAGCAACACTGTCTTGAAAGATTTCTTCTGTATGTAAGTTTGATAATGTTTCATAATGCATTTTATCTACATTTGATGCTTTTACTACATATTCAGCTCCATCAAATACTACAAGAGTAGAATATTTTATATTGTACTTATCTATTACAATTTCATTTATTTTTTTCAATTTCTCATCTACAGTATTTTCCTCACCAGCAATATTTAAAAAATCTTGAATAACAGATAGTTTGTTTCTTCGTTCATCTAAGTTCTTATATTCTTCAATTTTTTTCTGCACTTGTATATTGTATACCACTAAAACTGCAATTGCCAGTAGTAAAACTCCTATTACTAAAATTGCCAAAGTATTCACCTCTATTAAATATTTTTGATTTTATTATTTTTAGTATTTCTTTCTCATTTTATTTAAAGTATTATTCATACTATTTGAAAAACTGTTATTTGGTTTTGAATATGTATTTGTCTGTTTTCCATAAGCTTGCTTACTTGTTAATGGATACACCATATCTCCAAGCATTTTTAACTTATTTATAAAGTTTGAAGGATAGCTATTGTAAGAAACCCTACAATCTACTATTGCTTCTAGATATTTTGAATAAGCTTTTTCATCAAATGGTATTACACAATATTTTACCATATCTTTATTAAATAGCTCTGTCATAAAAGACATTGCTGGATCATTATAAAAAGACATTCCTGCAATTATAACTTTATTTGTCAAGTTTCCAACCTTCATATCTTTATTAATTACAACTCTTACTTTTTCTGGCTCTAAAACTCCTTTAGTTTTCAAATCTCTTAAAAAAGCTGTAAGTGGTTGTATTGTTAAAATATCTAAAGATTGTACTAAATATATTTCTTGACAACTTGCAAAATATGATGGATCTGTATCAAAATCACAATCTATTAATACAACTGAATGGTTTTGTACCAATGTTGATAAAATTGGTTCAGCATTAGAATAAATTTTTCCATCATTTGGCAAAGCTGTATATACAGTTAAATTCTTGTCTACTCTTATACCTTCTGCATATCCATTTTCTAATTTTTCAATAGAATTATATGCTATTTTTCTTAATTCTTCTTCATTCTTTGTATAAATATAATATGAATTTCTATTTTTTGTCATATCTAATATAGCTGTATTTATTCCAAGTGAAGAGAAAATTGATGCTAAGTTATTTACTAAGAATGATGTACCATTTTTAGTTGTTCCAATAAAAGTAACAATTTTCTTATCTTGAGTTAATAAACTATTTAAATTAGACATTGAATAATCAACTTTAGGTTTTAAACTTTCTGCTTGATTAGAATTCATATTGTAATTATTTTGATATGAATTGTCATTATACATATTATAATCATTATTACTTAAATCTTCTGTATTTGAATAATTATTATAATCTTGATAATTATCAGTATAATCTAATGCATCAGTTGTATCTGTTGTATTTGCATTATATGTTGGCTCTACTTTCTTCTTATTTGGTAATATATTTCTATTACGTAATCCTCCACTTTTTACTGTATAAGAATGTGCAGGTTTTACTTTTTGAGCAGGTGGGGTTTGAGCTACTGTTTGTTCATTTGAAATTATATCATTTGAATCGTCATCTTCAAATCCCATTCCTGGTAATAAGGTTTCATCTTCATCCATTCCTGGAAGCAAATCATCATTTGCAGAATCCTCATATTCATTATAATCTACAATATCATCTGCATTATTTTGATTTACGTCCTCCTCTGCTGGTTCTATTCCTGGTAATAGAGAATCTAGATTTTCTGAATCATTTTCTTCTTCTGGCTCTAAATCATCTAATTCATCTAGTCCTGGTAAAGATACCTCTTCTGTATAATCTGATTCATCCCCAGCAACTTCATCTTCAAAATTCATCTCTGGTAATAAACTTGATATATCATTTTCATTAGCTATAGGCTCTATTTTTGCACTTGCTGGTTGTTTAAATGTTGCATTTCTTACTTGATTTTGTCTATTAACGTTTGCAGCCATAGCATCTTTATCTTCTTCCATACCAGGTAAAAATTCTTCTTGCTCAGTATCATCTTCTGATATTGCATCTATTCCTGGCAATAATCCATCATCTTCTTCATCTAAATCTGGTAATGAATTGTTAGTATTTTCTTGTTCATTTAATCCAGGTAATACATCACTATTTTCATCTTCGTCTAAACCAGGTAGTAAATTATTGATATCATCATCTTCTAAGCCTGGTAATAGGCTAGATAAATCATCTTCACTTTCTTGTTTTTGATTAGTAGTACTATTAGTTTTTGGTAATACTACATCATTTGTTTCTTCTACTCCAGGAAGTATATCGTCTAAATCTTCCATTCCTGGCAATAAATTATTTAAATCATCATCTACTCCTGGTAAAACATCTTGTTCTTCTTGAGCTTCAACCTTTTTTGGTCTGCCTCTTTTTCCTTTTGGTTTATCTTCTTCTGGAGCAAGAATTTTTCTTGGTCTACCTCTACCTTTCTTTATAGGTTCTTGATTATCTTCTACTCCATTTAATATATTTCCAGGCACATTTTCTACTGGTTGAACACTCTCTTGTGCTACAACTCTATTTACATTTTGAGCCTGTTCTTGCACAACTCTTGGTCTTTGTACATTAGTAACAGTTTCTGCTTTTGTTGTAGCTTGAGTAGCTACAGTGCTTACTGGTCTTACTACTCTAGGTAGTACTTGAGCTTGTGCAGTTTGCACATTACCTACATTTTGATCTTGTTGATTTTGAGCTTCTGTTCCTCTATGTGCTTGTATAATTCTTCTGTTTTGAGCTTGTTCTCCTGCTGGTCTTTGTGTATTTACATTGCTAACAGGTTCTTTAGCAACTGGTTTTTGAATATTAGGTGATTTGCTAACTTTACTAGTACGTATAGTAGATGGTATTACTATTGGTCCATTCATTTGCTGTTTTTCATTATTTTTAATAATATCAATCTTTAAACCAGCATTTTTTAATTTTTGACCTGAAGAAGCATTTTCACCAACTCTTGATGTTCCAGTAACAGACATAATTTCTTGATATCTAGGAGATTTCTCTTCTAAAACAGCTTTTACATTTATAGGTAAACAATTAATAATAATTTTTAATTGTTCTTCTGTATACTGTGATGCTATATTATTAAAACTATCTGCATATCTATCTGTATTTCTTCCTAATTTTTTGAAGTGTGTTAATATATTTTGAATCTCTAATTCACTAACTTCATTTTCATTTTCTGCTTTATAATTAACATCCTCTGTATCTATTTGATAGTATTGTTTTGCTTCTTTTTTTCCTCTTGGTCTATTTATTAATTTACAAACTTGCTCCATACTCCTGTCATTACCTAAAAGAGCATTATAAATACCTATTCCAAATAGTTTTAATAAAATAGAACTACCTTTTGTACGTCTTTCAGTACAAATTAATATTATTGCTGTTTCTTTACCTTGATTATCATGAGCTTCATCGCTAATACTATCTAATCGATCAAAAATAAATTTATCTATTGTATCATAATTGTTATTTGCAAAAGGCTCTAAATCTTCACTTATAACAATTCTATCATAAGTTTTATCTTTTTGTATCTCTTTTAATATTGCGTTGAAGTAATAAACATTTTTATAAGATAAAATTTCCTTATATTCTTTCTGATATCTTTTAATTATTTTTTCAGAAATTTCTTCACTACTTACTGCAAATAAAACTTTCATTCGTTAACCCCTCCAACCATTTACTACTATAGCAAAAATTAATGGTAAAACTTGGCATATTAATAATATTGTTACAAAAGTTATTATTAATGCAAAGCCTTTATCTCTTACGTCTAATTTTCTTATTCCAATTACATATTGATAAATAGAACCAATTGCTATTCCTACAAAGCAAAATGGTATACTATAAACTCTAACTGCTGCTAATATATATGCTGCTATACCATAAGGTGTTGATCCATATTTTTCAATATATTCATTCATAGTTGCCTTTGTTGACTCTTTCATTTCAACTAGTTCAGTAGTCTGTTCTGATTTTAATACATCTTCTCCAGATTGTGTAACAGCAAAACTTGATACTGAACCCAAAATAATTAGAACAATTATTGCGACAAATCCAACTTTTTTTAGCATATCTATTTTAACCTCCTTTAGGCTATTTCCCTAAATATTTCTACTTACAATATCATACAATATTATTATAAAAATATCAACCTTAAATTTCCAATTTTATTAATATTTTTATATTTTTCTATAGGTTATTGTATAGATATTTCATCCATTTATATACTGAATTTGCCCAATTTTTATCTGAAGCATATCTTTTGTTTACTGCTTGTAGAGTATTTCCACTATAATACTTTCCGTTTGCAACATTTCCATCATATATTTCTGTTCCACTTGGATTTAGGTAATATTTGACAAATACACGAGCTACTAAATCAATACCTTCATTGTATGAACTAAAACTATATGCTCCACCATATGGATTGCTGTCAACTGCGCCATATCCAAATAAATTCTTTTTATTTTTAGAAATTGTTGATGTTCCCCAGCCACTTTCGTGAATAGCAACTGCTGCAAGAAATACTCCATTTATTTTATATTGTTTTTCAGCATAATAGAAATACTCTGCATTTTCTGTAAATACATTATTTTTATCATTTGAATCATTTTCTAAAATCTTTTTAAATTGCTCTAAAGAAAGATTACTTGGTTTGTTTAATTCCATATCAAAATTTAAATTTTTTATTAACTCTTCTTTTGAGATTTCATTTTCTGAAGCAATACTTTCTACTGCATTTGGATTTTTGTTTGTAACACAATTTTTGTCTATGTAACCTTTTCTCTCTTTCGAAGATATATAATACCAATCATCTAAAACCTGCAAAATTGTTACTTCTGCATCCTTATTAAGTGTACAAACCTTTTCTGAATCATTACTTGGTTCAAGTCTAACAGACAAAGTAGTTGGTGTAACATAGCAAACATCTCCAACTTTTGCTTTGTACTCTCCATTACCACTACCTGTACCTATTTCTACAATTTTATTTATTGAAGCTTTTATTACATTATCTGCAACAATTTCTTCTGAAATTAAAGTTCCATCTTCATATTTTTTTATTGCTACAACCTTTTGTTTCCCATCTTTTCCTTCTTGAATAACTTGCATTGTACCTTTTGGAAGAGAACTATTATTTTTATATTCTGTATTATATTCTAAATCTATTTCTTCTACACTAATTTCTTCTGTAACATTTGTTAAAGTATTCTGCTTTAAAATTTCTTCTATTTGTATTGGATTTACATTTTTGTTAAGTTCAAAGTCATTACTGCTTGTACTAACACTTTTATCTGAAGAAGCTGAAATTTTCTCTGAAAAGAATATTGTTATAAATATTAAAAATGAAACAAAAAATATGATAATTAAATTAATCTTTTTTCCTTTTTCTAATATTTTCTTCATATGTAATCCTCCAAAAATATTTTAATATTAATAAAATTTTTTGTCAATTTCAAAATTTGCCATTTAAAACTTTTTAAATCAAACTTATACAAATATTTTGTAAAATATTTGTATAAGTTTGGAATATAAATAAAAAATATAATTTATACCATAAAATCTTTGTAATTATCGTTTTAAAAGCATGAAGCAAAAAATACTTTACTACAATAATAAAAAACTATATAATATTGTTGTTAATAATTATATAGTTTATATAAATAACAATTTTTAGTTATACCTCAATTTTAGGAGTGATTAAATTGAAAAAGAAAATCTATTTTATTCTTATCTTTCTTATAGAAATAATTTTATTTATTGGAATATATTTAATTTTTTATAATTATATATATTTAAAACATAAAAGTATTATTTCTGCAGAAACTTCTTATACATCTTTTTACGAAAGTAACAAGAGTAACGATTTTAAAATTTCCAAAATAATAGCTTATAGTAGTGCTTATGGGAAAAATAAAAATACAAGTTTCAATCAAGAAAATTGGCTTTTAGAAATATATCAATATACAGATTTTGCAATATATATATCACCAAAATCAGATGATAATTTTGTAAAAAAGCTTTGGATTGACAATTTAGAATTTGCTCAAACACCAACAATAGGAATTACATCTATTTTTTACGAAGATGCTTTAAAATTTGGCACAGAATATATTCATTCTGAGTTTCCTTTTGAAGAATCACTTGAATTTACTGTTTTAAATGATAAAAACGAAGAAAATAATATAAAATATAATACACCAGTATTTTTTGCTGACTGTTCTACACCTATAACATTAAAATATGTAAATACTGTTTCTAGTAACTTTTCTCTTAAAAATACAAATACTCTTACTCAAAACGGAACAATTCTTCAAAATCTTATAAATGATACTTCTGTAATAAATGCAAAATTCAATTTTTCTTTACATTTATTAGATAAAAATAATACAGAATATGAAGCATTAGTTTCAATTAACGTACCTTTAACAAATAATACTGATAGCATTTTATCTCAAGGCAATATTTTACAAATCGAAGATAATCTAAATATAAACTTTATAAGAACAAAATAAAATACAGCTCTTTAACATAAGAGCTGTTATCTTTTTATGTATTTTTATGTTTTGACTTGAAAAAGAAATTTCTTATTTTTTCAAAAAATCCACCTTTCTTTTCTACTTTTTGTGGATAATTACTTTTTTCTCCATTACTTTCAACATTTTCATTGCTAACTTCACTTGTACTTTCTTCTACTGTTTCAGTAGTTTCTACAACATATCTAGTTACAGTCTTTGGTTTAGAAAAATCTTCTTTTTCTTCTAAATCATCTAAAGAATTTACAACTGTTGCTGATGGGTTTGCAAATAATTTATCTACACTAAATTGTTCTCTTAATTGTTCTTCAAATTTTTCTTGATTTTCTTGCATTTTAGTTAGAAGTTCTGCTTTTCTTTCTTCATTTTCACACCAATATTTAACATGTAAAATTGCAATAACTTCTAATGTATATTTTTTTAAACCTTGACTTTGAAGTGGTTTACGTGGATCTACATATACTTCATAATTTGGATCCTTAATACGAGAAAAAAACTCTAATAATTTTTCTGGTACTTTTTCAATATATTTTTCATTCATATGATGAATTATATAATCCACCTCTGCATATGCTTGTATGTCTTCTAATGTGATAACTACACTCATTTGCTTTTCCCCCATTATCATTTGTATTATTTTTCAAAATTATCTTTATCTTTGTCTAAATTTTCTCCTATTTCAGTTTGTCCGTTTTCTAGTATATCATTTACTATTTCTTCTACACTTCTAGAATCTTTTTCTAAGGCTTTTTGTTGTTCACTAACTTTTTTTCCAGCTTCAATAGTATCATTTAAATTTGAATTTTCTGCATTTTCTAAAGAAGCTTCATACATGGCATCTTTTATTTCAGAATTTACTTCTAAATTATATTTTGCTACTAATATTAATCTTTGTGTTATACAATCTAGTTTTTCTTCATTAGTCCAACCCACAAATGTATATTTTCCTTCTAAAGTTGCTGGTTTTTCTGGTAATTTTCCTTTATATTTTGTACTCCTTCCATAATCTACAAATTGTCTATCTAAAATTGTTAATTTATCATCATCTAAAAAAATTACCTCTATTTGTTCTTTTTCCATCACTTCACCCACTTCTTTTGTATAATAATTTATATTGATTATATTATTAATCTTTTTTATTTGCAATACCTTTTAAAATAAAAAAAGATATAGTTTAAACTATACCTTTTCTTTGAATATATAATTCTTATTTTTTATTTACTAATTCTTTTAATGCTTTTCCAGCTTTAAATACTGGAGCTTTTGATGCAGGTATT
>CALXZR010000013.1 GCA_944393295.1 uncultured Clostridia bacterium | reverse complement strand
CAAGAGAATTAATGTGCATTAGATGTTTAGGTGGTTCACATAGAAAATATGCTGAAATAGGAGATGTAATTGTTGCTTCTGTTAAATCAGCTACACCAGGTGGAGTTGTAAAAAAAGGTGAAGTTGTAAAAGCAGTTGTTGTAAGAAGCAAAAAAGGTGCAAGACGTGCTGATGGTTCTTATGTAAAATTTGATGAAAATGCAGCAGTTATTATCCGTGAAGATGGTACACCAAGAGGAACTCGTATATTTGGACCAGTAGCTAGAGAATTAAGAGAAAAAGAATATATGAAAATCTTATCACTAGCTCCAGAAGTTCTTTAAGAGTTACTTAAAAGATTATTTAGTAAACAATTTTGTAGTATAGATAAGAGCTAAATTAAAATTTTAAATAAAACCCAGAAGAAATAGAGGTGAATAAATTGAGAATAAAAAAAGGTGATACAGTTAAAATTTTATCTGGAAATGATAAAGGAAAAACTGGAGAAGTTTTAGAAGTAATACCAAAAACAAATAAAATTGTTGTTAAAGGTGTTAATGTAAGAAAAAAACATATCAAACCTAGAAAACAAGGAGAAGAAGGTGGAATTATTTCTGCTGAATGTGCAATACATAGTGCTAAAGCTAATGTTGTTTGCCCAAAATGCGGAAAAGCTACAAAAATAGGATATGTAGAAGAAAAAGGCGAAAAAGTTCGTGTTTGCAAAAAATGTGGTGCAAAAATAAAATAATAAATTATAAGAGATAAATGTATATGAAAGGAGGAACTAAGTAAATGGAAATACTTAGAGAACAATACGAAAAACAAGTAGTTCCAGCATTAATGAAAAAATTTAACTATACTTCTGTTATGCAAGTTCCAAAGCTTGAAAAGATAGTTATTAATATCGGTTTAGGAGAAACAAAAGATAATCCTAAAGCTTTAGATAATGCTATGAACGACTTAAGCTTAATTACTGGTCAAAAACCAATAGTAACAACAGCAAGAAAATCAATTGCAGCTTTTAAATTAAGAGAAGGTGCAAAAATTGGATGCAAAGTAACTTTAAGAGCTGGAAAAATGTATGATTTTGCTTATAAATTATTTAATGTAGCTCTTCCAAGAGTTAGAGATTTCAGAGGTGTATCAGGAAATTCTTTTGATGGAAGAGGAAACTATTCAATGGGTGTTAAAGAACAATTAATATTCCCAGAAATTGAATATGATAAAATTGATAAATTAAGAGGAATGGACATTATATTTGTAACAACAGCTAAAAGTGATGAAGAAGCAAAAGAATTACTTACACTTTTAGGAATGCCATTTAAAAACTAGGTTAACTGATATTAAATTAAAAGAGTATTAGCAGTTAGCTAAATTTATTGTAAGAAAGGAGTCTCAAATGGCTAAAAAATCATTAAAAGTAAAATGTGCAAAACCACAAAAATATGCTACTAGAGAATATAATAGATGCAAACTTTGTGGAAGACCACATTCTTATATTAGAAAATATGGCATCTGCCGTGTTTGCTTTAGAGAATTAGCACATAAAGGAGAAATTCCAGGCGTTAAGAAAGCAAGCTGGTAAAATGCTTTTAAGGTAATGCTTTATAGCGCAAGAATGCAAATATTGCATTCCTAAAATAAAATATAGAGAAGGAGGGTAAAAAACGTGAATACAACTGACCCAATAGCAGATATGTTAACAAGAATAAGAAATGCAAATAGTGCAAAATTTAAAACTGTAGATGTTCCAACATCTAAAATGAAAAAAGCTATTGCAGAAACATTACTAGAAGAAGGTTATATAAAAGCTTTTGATGAAATAGAAGATGGTGCACAAGGAATCATTAGAATTACTTTAAAATATGATGAGAAAGGTAATAGAGTAATTGATGGATTAAGAAGAATAAGTAAACCTGGTTTAAGAATTTATGCTTCAAAAGATGAATTACCAAAAGTATTAAATGGTTTAGGAATTGCATTAATTTCTACATCAAAAGGTATTATGACAGATAAAAAAGCAAGAGAATTAGGTATAGGTGGAGAAGTTTTAGCTTACATTTGGTAATTTAAAATTACATACCTATATTTTACAACAAAATTAAGATATGGCGAAAAGATTTGAATAATTCAAATTTTAATTAACCAAATATATAATTAAGAAGGAGGAGACTTAAAATGTCTAGAATAGGAAATAAGCCTATTACAGTACCAGAGGGTGTTGAAGTAAAAGTAGATGGTCAAAATATTACTGTAAAAGGACCTAAAGGAACATTATCAAGAGAAATTCATAAAAATATGAAGATAAATCTTGAAGGAAATGTTCTAACAGTAGTAAGACCAAATGATGAACCATCTAATAAAAGTTTACATGGTTTAACAAGAACATTAATTAACAATATGATTGAAGGAACACTTCATGGATATGAAAGAAAATTAGAAGTTAATGGAGTTGGATATAGAGCACAAAAACAAGGAAACAAATTAGTTTTAACATTAGGATATTCACATCCAGTTGAAATGGAAGCTCCAGAAGGAATAACTTTTGATGTTCCAAGTGCAAATGAAATCATTGTAAAAGGAATGGATAAAGAGCTTGTTGGTCAAACAGCAGCAGTTATCAGAACAAAAAGACCACCTGAAGTTTATAGAGGAAAAGGTATTAAATATGCTGAAGAAGTTATTAGACGTAAGGAAGGTAAAGCTGGTAAGAAATAAAATTTAATAAAATAAAAATTAATTTTTTAAATGTTCAGGTTATATGTAAGCTTTAGGGGGTATATTTAATCCCTTAAAGAAATACTTGAGGGATTAGATATACCCCTAGAAGTAAAACCTAGAAAGGAGAAAAAATGATTACTAAAATAAACAGAAAAGCTGAAAGAGAAAGACGTCATGCAAGAGTTCGTACAAAAATTAGTGGTACAGCAGAATGTCCTAGACTTGCAGTTACAAAAAGTAATAGAAATATTATTGCTCAAGTAATAGATGATACAAAAGGTGTAACACTTGCTTATGCATCATCACTTGATAAAGAAGTAAAAACTAAAGCAGCTAATAAGGAAGCAGCTAAGGAAGTTGGAGCTTTAATAGCAAAAAGAGCTTTAGATAAAAAAATAAAAGCTGTTGTATTTGATAGAGGCGGATTTATTTATCACGGAGTTATCAAAGAAGTAGCTGAAGCTGCACGTGAAGCAGGATTAGATTTCTAAAAGAAGGAGGGAAAAATTAATCCATGGAAGAAAAATCAGTAGAATTAAAAGAAAAGGTTGTTGCTATCAATAGAGTTGCTAAGGTTGTTAAAGGTGGTAGAACATTTAGATTTAGTGCCGTAGTTGTTGTTGGAGATGAACAAGGACATATTGGTGTTGGAAATGGAAAAGCTGCCGAAGTTCCAGATGCAATTAAAAAAGCAATTGAAGATGCTAAAAAGAATTTAGTTAGTGTACCTATTGTTGGAACAACAATTCCTCATGAATTCGTAGGTAGATTTGGTAGTGCAAATGTAGTTTTAAAACCAGCTCCTGAAGGTTCTGGAGTTATTGCTGGTGGTAGCGTAAGACCAGTACTTGAGCTTGCTGGATATAAAGATATAAAAACAAAAGTTATTGGAACAAACAATCCAAGAAACGTTGTTTATGCTACTATTGAAGCTTTAAAGAGCATGGCTACTGTTGAAACTGTTGCTAAAAAAAGAGGAAAAAAAGTTAGCGAAATTTTATAATATTTCAAAATAAAATATGAAAAAAATTATTTTATTAAAATAAAATATTTAAAAATTATTTTTTAAATGATATAATAGGAATAAAAAAAATTCAAACTATATGATGTTTAAAAAAAAAATGGAACTAAAAAATTTACATCCAGCAGTTAAAAGAGTTACTAAAAAGAGAGTAGGACGTGGAATCGGTTCAGGACTTGGAAAAACTTCAGCAAGAGGACAAAAAGGACAAAAAGCAAGATCAGGTGGTGGAGTTAGAAGAGGTTTTGAAGGAGGTCAAACACCATTATATAGAAGATTACCAAAAAGAGGTTTTAATAATATTTTTGCAAGAACATATA
>CALXZR010000012.1 GCA_944393295.1 uncultured Clostridia bacterium | reverse complement strand
CAATTCTATTTTTAGCCTTTTCTGAATTTGTATCTAAATATATCTGCGTTTTAGTCCATTCTAAAATATGTTGTACTTTTGAAACAGTGATTTTAGGTTCATTATGCTGATTTAACTCTTCCATAACAAATTATGCCTCCTCTCTTTAAATAAGATTATTCCAAGGCATTAAAAATTTCTTGGAAACTATTTTATATATTTATACTATACAATTATTTGAAAATCAATAACTTTTAAAATTAATTTTTGGAGCCAATCACATACAAGTTACGAACTTTGTTCTCTTTCTAAAGTTATTATATATGAATTCTTATTAGATTTCAATGGAAGTATGGAAAAAAATATATAATTATAGTATAATCTATAAAGATTTTAAAAGTTAGGAGTAATGTATATGATAGATAATAAATATCTAAGTAGAGTAAAAATATTTGAACATAGAGACAAAAGTAAAAATTATGATATGAACATTTATACATATGTTCCAGATGGCAATATTAACGGAATGAAAATAGTATTTGTTATGAGTGGTTGCTATAGAGACGCTCTAAATTATTTAAAAGTCTGGATAAAACCTGCAGATGAAAATAAATATATTATTATTGCACCAGAGTTTGATAAAGCTCATTATTCCATAGCTGACCATGAATATGGAAATATAATTAATATAGACTATGATTATTGCTCACAAGATATTTACACACCAGAGATGTCCTATGATAATAATATAAAAAACGAACACGATTGGGTTTATCATAATATAGATGAAATTTATATTGAATTTATAAAAAAATTGAATATAAAAAATAATGGATATATTATATTTGGACATTCATCAGGTTCACAATTTACCCATAGATTTTTAATGTTTGGAAATAGTAAGTATTGTAGAAAATATTTATGTGCAAATGCAGGGCTATATACTTTTTATGATGTAACAAGCAATTATCCTTATGGTATAAAAAATTTAAATGAATTTAAAGAAAGGATAGATAAATCTTTAACCAAAGAAGTATATATATTGGCTGGTGAGAAAGATGTGAAAAGTAAATATTTAAATGCACTTCCAAACGATTTAAAACAAGGAAAAACGCGATATGAAAGAGCAATCAATTATTTTAATTCAGCTATAAATTATGCAAAAGAGAATAATATAGAAACAAATTGGAAGTTTATTTCTATGCCTAATGTGCATCACAGTTCTAAAGAAGTAGTACCTTTTGCAATAAAAATGATTAATGGCTAGTTATTGTTTTTTACTTCATAACAAGGAAGCGCAACAGATAAGCTATTAAGTAATAAATTATATGAGGGAGATTATAATATGGAGATAATTAGTAAACAAGATATAAATAAATATAATAGAGAGGATTATGTATGGTATGCCTGTTACGATTCTAACATAAACTATGAAAGGTTTATATATTATATAAATGGAGATACAAAGGGAAAATATAGTACAATAAATGGATGTGAAGATAAGTCAGAACCAATAGAAGAAAGAAAATACATATTTGAATGTCCTATTTATTTTGCTGTCAATAGAAAAAGATGGGGAGAAGGTGGTGTTGCTTTTTTAGATTATGAGCATAAAGGTAAAAGTTACTGAAAATTATATAAATTAAAGATGAATCAGTTTAAAGGAGTATTAGAACAAGAACAAAGATGTAAACTATATAATACTATATTATTAATTGATTATATTGAAGAACTACCTGTTTTTACTTTTACAGCTCAACATAAATTAGATAATTTATTTCAAAACCCAAGTATCCAATATGTAGAAGTTATAAAGAAAGGCTTATTAAAGTTATATGACAATATAGATAGTAATCAAATAGACGCTTATTTAAAAAATTAAAATATTCTTAATAATCATTTAAAATATTTTTAATTTGATTGGTTTGTTTAATAATAAAATTAGAATAATCATAATATCTAAGAAAATCTATTTGACGTTTTAATAAAGACAAATCTTCAATTGTTTTTATTAAGTTTTCCTTTTCTTCTTCTATATTGCTTTTAGTTACATCATCATATGTATAATTGTTAATTAATTTTATCCTTTCAAAATAAGGGTATGGGAAATTTCCATAATAGAATTTGTGCGGGAGTACAAATTCAGTGCTTGTTAGGAAATATATAGGAATACAAAAATTGTATTTAGTTTGAATTTTTCCTCAATTTTTTCATTTTTGATTACTTATTATTGCTCCAATTTTATAATTTTCTTTTTTAGTTTTTGAAAATCTCTTGTCATTTTTTACTGCAACTAATCTAATCAATTTTTGTTTTTCCTTATTTAATTTTAATTCTATTTCTTCATCATTTTCATTTGTATTTTTTGAAAATAATTCATAAAATTCTATTTCAAATTCCTTATTTAATCTTTGTATATAATCATCTAATTGTTCTTGATTTATATTAACACTTGTCCTAATTTCTTTTTCTTCTTCATTTACTTCAATTGGTGCATAAATATCTGCTACTCCTAATTTGAAAAATTTTGTTAATTGTTCAATATAACTACTTCTAAAATTTATTTTATCAATATAAAATTCTCCGTTTTTTATTTTTTAATAGTGTCATTGACTCAATAAATTTTGAAATAAATTCTTGTTTTTCTTCTTTAGATTTCTTATTCCACTCTTGTTTTAAAATATCATTTAATTGGTTCGTTATTATTAGTTTTTCTCTTTCAATATCTCTATCAGCCATTAATTGTTGTGGAGTAAAAGATAAATGATTTATATTTAACATTTCACATTTTTTAGTTTCTAAAATATTAATTTTTTCTTCAATTATTTTATAATCTTCTGAAAAATCTTCTATTTCAACTATACCACTTAAATATGCTTTCTTTATTCTTTCTTTTTGTTTTTGTAATGTATCAATTTCTTGTTCTAATTTATCTGTTTTTGTTTCTTTTTTGTCAGCTAGTATTGGTAAAAAATATTTTTTTACTGACATATCATATTCTACTAATTCAAGTATAAAGCTTTGTAAACATTCTTCTATTTTATCTTCTCTATAATATATCTTGCAATGCTCACAATTGTAATACATATATTTTTTCTTTGTTCCTCCAGAGCCTTTACATTTCATTATCCTGTTACATTTTGGGCATTTCAACTTTTGAAAAAATACATAAACTCTATCTCTTGCATAATTTCTTTGATTTTTTTCTTTTTGATGTTGTACTTCTTCCCACATAGCACGACTAATTATTGGCTCTACAACATTCATAAAAACTGTTGTATATTTATTATTTGATTTTCCTTTTTCATAATCACCCATATATATTTTATTATCTATTATTTTCATAATAGTAGTATCTCTCCAATGTTTAGGATATAAAACTTTTTCATCATTTAGTGTATTACTAATTTGTTGATAACTTTTACCTTCTAAATACATATTAAATATTCTT
>CALXZR010000011.1 GCA_944393295.1 uncultured Clostridia bacterium | reverse complement strand
GTATCTAATATAACATTTATTTTTTCTTTATGTTCTTCTTTTTTATATAGTTTAGATATTTTTGAATATATCTCATTCCATCTTTTTACTCTTTCAAACCTTGTTTCTTCTTGGTTATATCTCGTATCCATTATATAGCATTTTACACCGTTATTTTCTATATCTTCGCAATTTTTTATGCTATCTTCTATCATAATGTCTATATTGTTTTCTTTACACGCAGGTCCTTTTTCATGTCTTCCAGTAAGAATTAATTTATCAAAATATATTTCATATTTTTCTAGCCATTCTCTTGTCATTTTTTCAGGATTTTTATATTCTCCATTATCTCTTGATGTTATAATATAAATTTCATTTCCATCTGCTTTTAATTTGTCTATTACTTCCTTTGCGTTATTTAGTGGTTTTAAACTCATTGCTATTCTTTGTATATTATTGTAATAAAAGTCGTCATTTTCCTCTTTTGACCAATCAAACATTCCTACTGTTATATGATATGGCTTGTCATTTATAATTCCTGTGTTTCTTAATTCTTTATCATGTTTTATATATTCTTCTAATAATACATCATCAAAATTTGATATGCAATTATCTATATCTATTCCAATTCGCATAAATATTCTCCTATTCTATTTATTTAGGTATTGTTTATTTATCTAATTTTTTTATAAATAAAAAATTAAAAGAGTCTTTTCTTCCTGTCATATTTTTAATAATTGTATCATAATCAAATGGAACATCTAATTGATTATCTCCTATTTCATTAGTTTAGCCATATCTATTGGATTAACGTCAAATCCATAATTTTTTAATACATTAGCAATAGATGTTGGTCCACAACCATACTTTCTAAACTCCAATCTATATTTGTTAAGTTATCTAATTGTTTTAAATGAAAATCTCTTTGTCGATATCTAAATCTTTCGGTATTCATATAAATCCTCCATATTGAAATTAACTATATTTTTCGACTATATAGAAATATGCCTCTTTTTTATTTCCATATTTTTATCTTTAATATCTACCTCTAAAAAAATCCCATCAGGAATGCCATCATTATTTACATTTTCAACCAATGAACCAACTATGAAATATTTGATATTATTTTCTTCTATTTCTTTTGTCCAATGCTGATGTCCTGAAAAAACTGCTACCATATTTTTATCACTTTCCAATATTTCTTTTAATTCGTTTCTATTCTCTAATAAAGCTTCTTCTTTATCTTTTTCAAACCACCAATTCCCTTTCATATCATCTTCAGCTATTCCATAGTGATAACATATAATTGTTGGTAATGTATTTTTCTTTAAATCATTTATTAACCATTTTAAATCTTCAGTTGATATGTTTTTTGTCCTTGATATTCCTCCATCATCAGATATTGTAAACTTTTCTAATTTAGGACTTAAGAATACGAAATGATACCCATTTAAATCAATTGAAAATGTTGCATTTTTATACCCTAATATGCTCTCTACTTCTCTTTTGGATTTTATCATTTTTAAATCGTGATTTCCCACTAATGTATAAAATGGGACTTTTATCTGTTTCAAAATATTCCATATATATTCCAAATTTTCTTTATCTTTTTTACTATCATTTCTATCTTCGATTAAATCTCCTAAATTTAATACAATATCTGGCTTTATTTCATGGTTTATTTTTTCTATTAATTTTTTTACCAGAGGCTCTGAATACATTGTCAATTTTCTCGACTTGATAGGTTCATTTTCATATTTGTAATTATCAGAATAATGTATGTCTGAAAAAACAACTATTTTCATTTATTACAATTCCTTTCAACATATTCTTTTAATATATACTTTTGCCATTCTCTAAATAACTTGTCCTTATATTTTTCTGGATTTACCCATAATACTTTATGGTCTTTTTCTATTGGTTCAGCTACCTTTTCATCAAACTCTGCTGTATACACATATGCTTCTACTTCTAAATGTCCTTTTTCTTCTCCATCTATAAATGACCTAACTTCATCAAATGGTTTTATATTTTTTATGGTGTAGCCTGTTTCTTCAATAAATTCTCTTTTTAATGCTTCTAGCTTTGTTTCTCCTTCTTCTATTCCACCACCTAAATAAAATAAATCTCTACCATCTGTTACGATTTCTACTTTGTCATCTTCGTTTCTTGTCATAATTGCATAAACTCCAGGTCTTTTTCTATATTTTTTTCTTCTTCTTTTATGTATTTCATTTTATCCTTCTTTCTTGAGCATTTTATAGTTTGAATATAGCTATGATGGATTATCAGTTAATGCATCATCTATATCTATTCCAATTCTCATTAAAATCCTCCAATTAATCTTAATTAAGCATTTTCATTCTATCATAACACTTGATTATTTACAATTTAGATTTCTAGTTTTTTTCTCTCATCTCCATATTCAATTTATTTTTAGTAATAAAATAATTTGTTGATAATAATTGATATGTAGCAGAAATCATTAGTCCAATCGTAGTTCAAAATGGTGTTGGCAAAAATGAGCATATTATCCTTAATATATTTGCTGTCTGTTTACTTATTGTTGCTTTTATTGCTGAGAATTCCATATGTTCCAAAAACACTTTTTATTGCACTATAATAAACCGAATTGGATATATTAGTGAAAATATATTTATTAAATTTTCATCTACTAATATTCCTAGTAGAAACCATCCTAAAATTGGTGTTAATGATGTTAGTAATGTATCAAAACTTATTCTTAATAATCTATTCATTTTTTATTCCATTTCTTTTTCTATCTTTTTCATTATTCTATTTAAATTGCATATTTCACTAATAAATTTGCTACTTCTACATCCATTCTTGCCACTGCTTCCATCGTTACTCCTGCTATATGTGGTGTTACAATTACATTATTTCTTTTTATGTTTAAAATATCTTTATAATTTTCGGCATCAATATCTAAACCAACATTAAATGTCTTATTTTCATCAGCATACTTAATTAATTCAGATATATCTACAAGTTCTCCCCTTGAAGTATTTATGAAGGTGGCTGTTTTTTTCATTAGTTTAATTTTATCTTTAGAAATTAAATTTTTATTTTCTTCAGTTAAAGGTATGTTAATTGTTATAATATCAG
>CALXZR010000010.1 GCA_944393295.1 uncultured Clostridia bacterium | reverse complement strand
TTCATTTAAACTAAAATCTGTTTCTATATCAAACACAAGATATAAATTTAAATCATTCATCAATACATAGGATATTTTTACTCCTACACCATTTTGTCTTATATAATCCATATATACATTTTGTAAGTTTCCATTTTCTAAAGCTTGTTCTATTCCAGAATTATTTATATTAATATCATTTAAATTAAAGAAATCCGCTAAATAATCTACAAATGACGTTGCATGTACAAAATATGTTACACATAAAGTGCAAAATAATGCTACTGCAAGTTGTGATACTTTTATAAAGCGCTTAGAAATTCTTTCTTTAAAATGCTTTAGCTTTTCAAAAACATTTTGTTTCTTTGCTATCAGTAATAAGAATTTCTTATTTCGTTTGCTAGAGAATGCTGTTTGAATTGCATTTTCAAAACTTGATGGTGCTTCTGTATCTATATTATTGTAGTATTCTTTAAGTTTTTTTTCTAATATATCATCTATATTCTCATTTTTAAGACCATTAAGTTTCTTTCGTTTTCTAAACAGTCTAAATCTTCTTTGAACATTTGGCTTCATCACTTATCACCTCCTGCATAGTTTTGTTTTATTTTTTCCTTGGATCTTCTCATTATTGTTTTAACAGTGTTCTCATTTTTATTTAGGATATAAGCAATTTCTTTAATAGTATATTTATTCTTATAATACAACTTAAATATTAGCTTTTCTTCATAAGACAATTCTTCAATCATTTTGTCAAAACTCATATCACTAATAGTTTTATCAATAATTTCTTCAGCTCCTGATGTTTCATAATGTTCAATGTTTTCGAATCCTAATATTTCTCTTATTCTTTGCTTTCTATAAATATGATTACACTCGTTAATTAAAATTTTTACCAACCAAGTTTTATAAAACTCATTTTGCTTAAGTGTATCTAAGCGATTGAATGCTATAATCATTGTTTCTTGAATAGCGTCATCAATATCGTATTCATTATTTAACCTAGTCCTTGCAACACCATACAATTCATTTTTCATACTTATAATTATTTTAGTAAAAGCTTCTTTATCTCCACCTTTTGCTAATTCTATTAGTTCTTCCATTGTTTCATCCCGTTTTTCTTCAGTATTTTATAAGCAACAAAGCCTACCCATTTATTCGCTTTTATTTTATCATAGTGCCATTAAATTATCAATATTCAATTTTAGCCTTTTCTTCCTTAGATTTTGTTAATTTAATGTTTTTATTTTTTTAGTTTAATCATTACCTATATATTATTTATTAAAAAATTTATTACTTCATTATCGCTATTATTATCCTTCTTTTGCTTCTTTTCTTCTTCCGTTAAATCTAAAAAATATTTATTAAGTTCAGGTATAATACTAATAGAATCTAAAGGATATCCTGGATTCCTCTTTTGGCAAGGCTTATCTATAAAATAAAAATGATCTTTGCACCAAGTATATTCCTTTTTTTCTTTTCCATTATATATTACCATTCCATAAACCCATTTTGCCGTTAATTTACCGCCATGTGTTCTTACTAAATTAGTGTAATATTCTATCATTTCATCATCTGTTAAAGTTTTTCCATTTATTCTACGTACATGTGTACCCGGCTGTTCTTCCTCTGATAGTTCTTCTATAAATAAATTATTATCCATTCCTATTGTTGTAATATGTGTTTCATCATAATAAGCTTTCGCCTTTATATAAGCATTTTCTAATGCATTCTTTCCTGTTTCTTCCACATTTAAATTAATTTCTAAATCGTTAATTGTTAAAAGCTCTATTCCTCTTTTTTTCAATTCTTCCCTATATTTTTTTACTTTTGCTGGATTTGTTGTTGCAAATAATACTTTCATTTTTATTTTTGTTAGATTTTATCTAACTCCTCCTTTAAATTAATTTAAAATAATTATTTTCCAATAAATACCTGTACATACATCTTACCATACACAGAACTGCTCACTACTCCTATGCCTGTATATGTAAAATTACTATTTAAAATATTAGCCTTGTGTCCAGACGAATTCATCCAAGCTGTAACAGCACCACTATTACTAGAATTTCCTGCAATATTTTCTCCTGCTGTTTTATAAGAAATTTTAAAACTATTTAGCATATCAAATGGAGAACCATAAGTAGGTGAGGTATGTGAAAAGTATTTATTGTCCACCATATCCTGTGCCTTTATTCTCGCCATTCTTTGAACTTCATTATCATTTTTTAAAGCAGTAAGACCATTTGCTGTTCTTTGCTTATTTATTAAATCAAAAACTTCTTGTTCGTCAGAATTCATAGTAGATACAGTTGTGTTTTGGTCTGTAGTTTGATTACCTTGCGTACTTCCAGAAGTAGAGTTTGGATAAATTGCTTTTACATACTTTTTACTAACTGCTCCTACATAATCTCCCTCTATTTGTACAATATACCAATCTCCAATTCCTGCAAACACTCTGATATATTCGTTCTTATTTACTGTAGCTATAACTTTATATTGTGTACCAGGTCCGCTTCTCACATTCAAAGTTGTAGCTGTTACTAAACCAGTTGAAAAATCTAACTTATAATAATGTTGCATTCCAAAAGAATCAGTCATTTTAAGAATAATAATAAAAAATATAAACAACATTATTACTCCTAATACAGCTTTCTTTTTTATTGTTAATATCTTCATAGAAAATCCCCCTTAGCAAATATTATTTTCTACAAAGATATAATATGTCTTTTATTTTTAATTAACTAAACCATAAACCATTGAGATATCTGTTGGAACAATATATTTAGCTCCAATTTCTTCAGCTACTACTAATACAAAAGCACACATTGCTCTAGTTGCATACCACCAATCTGGATCTGAAACTCTTTTTCTTATCTCGTCTAATGATATTTCTTTGTAGTATCTTAAGGTGTCTTTTTTTCTAGAGTCAATATCCATCATTATTGGTTGTAGTTTATCTGCATACAAAGTATTTTTTGTATAGCCAATTCCTGATTCCAAAGCAAAATGTAGATGTCCTCCACCTGCCAAAATTAAAATATCTGCTTTTTCTTTTGGTAGTTTTAAATGCTCTCTAACAACACTTTTTACTTCTCTTCTAAATCAGTAGTTGCTAAATCCAAAGCTAAATCTGGATATCGATTCATTATATCCATACCTCCAAAAGGTGTATTTATCATTTCTTTTATTTCTTTATCAAAAATAGTTATTTCTGTTGAACCTCCGCCACCAACTAAAATAGCAACTTTTTTATTCACATTTCTTACACAGCCTAATACAGTTAGTCTATTTTCTTTTTCTGCATCTATAATATCAAAACTTATTCCTGTTTCTTTAAAAAATAAATCTAAAAATTCTTTTTTATCTTTTTCATTTAAATTTCTAAATATACTTGTACCACATACATAAATTTCTTTATATTTATTTTTTAGCTCCTTTACTTTTGAGATTAATATTTCAATATCTTTTGAATTCAATTTATTTTCTTTTTTAAAATTCTTTTTAAAAGATATTGTTATTGTTTCTAAATGTTTTACATCATCTTCTGTTGCTAAATCAATTTTAGTATTTGTTGAACCTACTTCTACTATAATTTTTTCCATAAATTCTCTCCTTTACTTCTTTTCTTTGTACCAATCAGCAAAAACTTTTAACGCTTCTACAGAACCATCTATTTTTCTTCTATTTTCTCTTTCTTCTGAATTCATCTCTGCTAATGTTTTGTCAAAATGTTCAGGTTTAAATATATACCATAAGTCAGACCATTTTTCATCTCTATCTATTCCTTGTATTTTTGTAGCCAAATTTCCCGGATGTTTTCCATAAAAATAATGTATATTTTTACCATCATGATATGCTAAACATTCTTCAAATCTACACTTTCTATTTTTTCTATTCTCCATTAATTTTAAAATACCATCTATTCCAATAGTATCTAGTGAAAAATTTACAAAAGCTCTAGGAAAACCATTTAATTCTTCAATAAAAAATCCTGTATCTAGTGCTATACAAGGTTTTTTTACAATTTCGTATGCTTGTTTTACTTTTGCTGTTGCTATTTCTTTTATGTCATCACTTCTTGGCTCATCAAGTTCAAAATTATATGTGCTAAATTTTATATTATTAAAATATTTTTCTGCAGATTTTGCTTTTCCCTTATTATGAGTTACAAATACTATTTCTTCCATTTTGCATCTCCTTAAATTAATATTCTTTTAAATCATATTTAATAAGTTTTTCTCCATCATACTCAAATTTAACTGTAAAAAAGCTATTATCCTTTTGGAGTTTTTCTACGAAAATTTTGTCTCCTTCCCACGAATTCAATTTTGTGATTTCATATTTATCAATCCACTGAAGATCTCCTTCGTTACATTCAATTAAACTACCAGTAAAATCTTTAGATGTAAAAACATACATATACTCCGTTTCCCAACTAGTAGAAACATAAGTTACAATACACCTTAATTTATATGATTTTAATTCTAGCCCAGTTTCTTCTTTTACTTCTCTTACGATACACTCTTCTGGACTTTCACCTTCTTCAAATTTGCCACCTATTCCAAGCCACTTATCTTTGTTTATATCCTTTTTCTTTTTAGTTCTATGTAACATTAAATATTTTCCATTTTTTTCTATGTAACAAAGTGTTGAAAGTATCATATTATTCTTCTCCTCTTATTAATCAATTTTCAGATTTTCAACTTGTTTTATCATATGATATATATTTCCTTCTCCAGCAAATTTTTTTGAATCAAAAAAGTTTTCAGTCTTATCTACCCAATATAGTTTATTTAGTTCCTCTTTTAAAGTACAATCTTTTTTTAGTTTGCCAAAATACATTTCTAATTCTAAGTTAGATATCTTATATTGAAAATTCATAATATGTGTTAAGTTTATGTCTTTATTAGTTATCCCAGTTTCTTCTTCTAGCTCTCTATATGCCGCATGTAGCTCGTCTTCGTTTTCCTCTACTTTTCCTCCAACCAAATTAAGTTTTCCTTTATATGGATCTTTTTCTCTTTTACACATTAAAATTTTATCATTCTCTTTGTTATATACTAATATTACATTTACTTTTTTCATAGGCTACTCCGATTTTAATAAATTTTTTATTTTATTCTCTTCCATCATTTTATCTCCATTCATTTTTCACATTTTATCACAGTTAAATTTAATTATCAATCAAAACAAAAAACTTATCTACCTAAATAGATAAGTTTTTTATTTAATCTATTGTTGTCGAAGTTCTTCCTGTCCCTAAAACATTTTCTTGTATTGATCTCCAAGTGTTGCAACCTATTATTCCATCTACTGCTAAACCTCTACTAGCTTGGTAATTTCTTACTGCATTGTAGGTATTAGCTCCAAATATTCCATCTAGTGAACCTGCACTAAATCCAAGTGTATTTAAACCATCTTGTGCTATTAAAACATATACACTTAGACTTCCTCTTTTTAAAACTGGATATCCTCCAGAACTACAAGCTGGTGGTTTCTGTCTTCTATCGAAGTGTACCCAAGTAGGTGATATACTAACAGGCTCTACATAGCTCCACAATCCAGAATTTCGTGCACTTGTTCTTAAGGCTGCTCTTTGAGCATTAGTCCAGCCTTGAGCAACGTCAAAAGCTGTTCCTGCATAATGTTGTGATTGTGCTCACACAGTTGAACCACTTTTTGTGCAAAATATAATTGTCAAAACACAATTCTTTTTTTGCATTTGTTATTATATTAGCTTATCAACATCTATTTTTAATTCA
>CALXZR010000009.1 GCA_944393295.1 uncultured Clostridia bacterium | reverse complement strand
ATTTATATTTGGATATTGACTAGCAAACCTTAAACTTCTTTTAACAACATACTGAATGTGTTCGATGCCATGACCAGAATCATTATTTTTATATATTGGTAATATTTGTTGTTCAATATAATCTTTTGACTCTCTATTAATTGTTTCCATACAACACCCCCTAAACAAGAAATCCACTAATAAAATTATACTATATAATTGCTAATTATTCTAGATTTTACCTTGTATTTATTTAAAAAAGATAAACAAAGTGATATAATAGAAAACAAATTATTCTTAAAGGAGGGATATGATGCAAATAATGATTAAAATATTAAAAATGATATTTGAAATTGCTTTTATAATGATTTTATTTTATATAGTTGGTGTTTTTTTACCAATCATATATAAAGTTGCAATTTTATGTTGGATTGCAGTTGTCATAATAGTAATACTATTTAACTATAATTTTATAAGTATACTATTCAGAAAGAAAGAATGTAAGGAAAAGAATGACTTATTTAACATCTATTACATTAATCATCCAAAAGTATTTGAAATATGCATGTTAATAAACAATAGGAGAAAAGCAAAAGAAGAATTGAGTGTTAAAGATGAAGAAACTCAAAAAATGACTCTATCACTAGGTGGAAATATGACCAAAGATAAAAGTTCTTTTGTACCTTCAATTTCAAACGAAAACTCTACAACAAAAACATATGAATACAAAGAACTCCAAGAAATTAAAGAAACTAATTCAACCTATTTGAGTGAAATAATAAAAAAATGTAAACGAATTGATGATAAAAAATTAACCAACGGAAGTTTAATAAAAATTGATGATGTACAACTACAAATAGTTAATAGAGATGAAATTGCACAAATTAACTCAATGCTATCTGGAATATTTAAAGATAGTAATATTTCTACTGTAAGTGATGGACAAACTTTAAATATAGATATTAATGCGATTGGAAATATTCTTTTAAAAGATTATAAATATAGTCTAAAAGGAAAAATAAAAAATACTGAATTCTATATATCAATTCCTATAAAAACTGAAAAAGAATTTGAAAATGATTATTCTATTTATGATTTAGAAGTAGGAAAAGTAAATATTATTGGTATATATAGAACTGATAATTATGAATATAAAAATAATAGTACGTTTAATTATTTACAAGAAATTGGCGAAAATGGTCATTATATGGAAGAAGACCTACTAAAATCCAATACTCCAAAAAGAAACACTAAAAATGAAAAAATGAATGAAAAAAATAAAGCGATATATATTGACTTAATAGCTATCGTTCAGGATTTAGACATAAAGGGAGCTGATAGCAATGAATAATGGCTTAATAATTTATTCATATACATCTGAGCGTTTAAATGAATTTAAAAAACAAAAACAAAATAATGATATAATTGTTTCCACGTATGATATTGCATCAAATAACAATAACAATAGCTTATCTCTGATAACTAACGAAAATGAGGTTTATGTAGATATAACTACTTTGTATCGAAGTTCAAACGAAAATTTACTAGTAATAGATAATATAATTTCACAAGTAAGAATTAAAAGTAATTGGCATATAATAATTAATTATAACTCGCTTACAAGATTTAAAGAAGATTTTGGACAATATATAGATGAAGTTATACCAATTCAAAAAATATATAACAATAGCGCTGAATCATATTTTGACTTTAGTAGTTTGACCGAGCAACAAATAAATTCACTCGAAGAAAATTTAAATAAAAAATTATATGGGCATAAAGAATTTAAAGAAGAATTTATTAATCAAATAAAAAATTATTCAATTCTTTATAATCTAGGCGAAATAAAAATAATGTCTCTTTTGATTTGTGGAGATTCCGGAACTGGAAAAACGGAATTGGCTAGAATTATACACGAAACATTTTTTAGTGGTTCAAATATAATAAAAATAAACTTAGGAAATTATAAAACTCAAGGAGCAATAAATAGTTTAATAGGTTCACCTAAAGGATATTATGGTAGTGAAAGAGGTGGTGAATTATCAAATAAAATTAAAAATAGTGATTCAAAAGTTATATTAATAGATGAGTTCGAAAAAGCAGATACAGATATTTTTAACTTTTTCTACGAACTACTAGAAGATGGAAAATTTACTGATTTAAATGAAAATGAGTATGATCTTAATGGTTACTTAATAATTTTTACAACAAATTTAAAAGAAAAAAATTATAAAGAAGTTATTCCCGCTCCATTATTATCAAGATTCACTATGAAAGCCTTGTTTGAACCAGTAGGATTTGAGATAAAAAATAAGTATATTGTTGAAAAAGCAAAAGCATTAGTAGAAAAATATAATGATAAATATGGTAAAACAATAGATTATGCGGATGTAATTAAAAAAATAGATAAAAATGTAATTAATAGTACTAAGAATTTTAGATACTTAAATAGGCTTGTACAAAAGGCTTTAATTTCTACTATAGAAAATAATGAATAAATCATAATCTTGATTTTTAAGTGTAATTACTATATAATTTATTTAGTTGATTTAATCAAACAACTTTAGGAGTATAATTTTTCGAATATAAGTAAAGTTATCGCTCCAGAAGAAAATCTGCTCGAACTAATGTAGAGCTTTCAATAAATGTCAATTCTATTAGGAATTGATTTTTTTGTGTTAAAAAGCAAGGAGATTTTTATATTAAATATTATAAAATAAGAAAT
>CALXZR010000008.1 GCA_944393295.1 uncultured Clostridia bacterium | reverse complement strand
GTTACATTGCTAATCGCTTTTTCTTTATGCCTAGTTAAGTCTAGAAAGCAAATATAGAGGGTTTATATATTCCTTTGGCAAGTTTTTCCGCTTTTAATTTAAGATTGTTTTATGGGCTGTTTTAGTTAAAATAGAACTTGATAGACAAGAAACATCTTTATAAAGCATATAATTAACATAATATTTTAAATAACTGACCACTTGGTCGGTTTTTATTTTTGGGACTTTTTTAAGAAAAGTGCAAGAAAATTCTTCTTACTCTCGCAACGAATACAAAAGAATTGGAAAAAATTAGTAGATGTAATCCTTGTTTTAATTCGTTAATACTAATGGAACTATGTCAATTTGACAGAAAAGCTCTGAAAGTATTGAAAATACTTGACTTCAAGGCATTTACTTTTTATAATTGTTGTAGAAGAAAAATTCAAGACCCTGAATTATAAATTTAAAATTATAGGAGGAAATAAATATGATTTCAAAAATAAATAATGAAAACAAAACAAGAGAAGAAGAACTAAAAGAAAATATCAGTTACATAGGTAAAGCATTAGGTATAGAAGAAGAAAAAGAGGTAAAGGAAGAAAAGAATACTGTAAAAGAATTGCCCAACTTACCCGAAAAATCAGTTATGACTTGGGAAAATACTGACATAAATGTACTTTATGATGAATATGAGAAAGGAAATGCAGTAGAATTGCCAAAATGGCTGAAAATAGAAAAAGGAGAATTAAAAATCGTACCACAGGAGCTATACATTTATATTACTGAACATTACAACATACTTTTTGTTAAGTTAGGTAATTCAGATAAAATAGTTCCATATCTATATAAAAATGGATACTACCATTTATGGACAGAAAACGAATGTAAAGCATTTATAAAGAGTCATTTTCCTAAAAGAATACGAAAACCGAGTGATTGGGAATTTGTTTATAGAGAATTACAAACTGAATATAGCAATATTGAAGAAAGCGAACTAAATAGTGATGAAAGTATAATAAACTTCAAAAACGGAATTTTAAATATAGATACAATGGAACTTTTACCACATAGCCCTCAATACATTTCTACTAGACAAATACAATGTAATTATTTGCCAACGGCTCGATTATCACAAGCAAAAGTAACAATAAAATTCCTTGATGATATAACAAGTGGCAATGTTGATGATAAAGCAACTATTCTTGAATATATAGGAGCTAGTATCAGTAATGTAAAAGGTTCAAGATTTAAGAAAATGTTAATTCTAAAAGGTCCAGGAAATACTGGAAAAAGTAAATTACTAGAACTTGTTACTTATATGTTAGGAGTAGATAATACTTTTACAAGTGATATAAAGAAGTTGCATAGTAATTTTGGACTAGCAGGAATATATGGTAAAAGACTTATCTGTTGTGGAGATATGAAATTTGCCAGTCTAGCAGAGGTAGACATTTTAAAAGAATTAACTGGCGGAGATTATGTGAATTTAGAAGCAAAATATCAAAATAGTTTCACTACTAAATATAACGGCTTAATGTGGTTTAATTGCAATGAGTTACCAGCTTTTAGTGGAGATAAGGGAAAACACGTATATGAAAGATTTATTATATTATCTTGTGATAATGTTATTCCACCAGAGAAAAGAGACAGTGAATTATTAGATAAATTAAAAGAAGATGCAGATATATTAGCAAGTGTTGCAGTTAAATATCTAATAATGGCTAAAAACAATAATTATACGTTTACTGAAAGTGAAAAAACTATTGCGAATCGAGAGAAATATGAAATAGAAAATGACTCATTGTCATTATTCCTAAGTTCTTGTTGTGCAATAGGAGAAGGAAGAACAACGACAAAAGAGTTTAAGTCAAGATATAAATTCTGGTGTAAGGAAAATAAACTAATACCAGAAAAGCCAAATAATATAAGTAGAATTTTAGAAGAAAAATTTGGTATCAAGAAACTAAAATCTAATACACAATACTACGAGATTACAATTAAAGAGTTAATATAACTTGGGCAATTTGGGCAATTATTTACAAAAACTTTTCTAGTTTTATAAATAAGATATGAATATATAAGTAAAACTTGAATAGTTTTTGTGAAATATTTACCCAAACCACCCAAATGAATTTAATAAAATAAATAAATAAGAAAGGTGGTAATAACTATGAAAGAGGATAATAAAGAAATTATAAAACATTATCAACAACATATTGCAGAAATAGAAGAAATAATTGACAAAGTTGATAATGATAAAATTTTAGATAGACATCAAAGAAACAGATTTATAACTTTCTTAGAAAAAGCTGTCTATCATTGTAAAGGTATGATATGCACATTAGATGGCAGTTATCATAAAAAATAAAATAGTATAAATGTGAAAGGTGGTGATTTACGATGAAAACTAAGAGGGAACTTGCAATAAGTAACAGTATTAGACAATTACATACTATGCAGGAAGAATTTATGTCTAATAAAAGTTTAGACTTAGTCAGTAGGATAAATGTTGTTAAATACTTAGAAGAAGTAAAAAATAACATTACTACTGTACTAAATAATAATACTGAAATAGAAAAAGTTGCAAGTAATTAATTATAATATATGGTTATAGGTGAAGATTATTTTTCTTCCCTATACCTTTAACAATGTAGTAATAAATGAAGCAATAATCCTAATTATACGAGATATTAGACGCAGTAGTTATACAAAAATATGTATAATAAGGAGGGAATAAAAAATGCAACAATGGAGAACAGCAAGTAAACTAATAGAAGAAATAAAGAGAGAAGATCCAAATACTTGTCTTACATTATATTCTATTAGACAAATGCTTTTAAATAAGGAGATACAATTTATCAAGAGAGGTAGAAAATATCTAATTGACAAAAATAGTTTACTTGAATATCTTTCAACATCAGCCAATAAGAATAAAAATAACTAATCATAAGCTACTACCTGAATTGGTGGTTAAGCGAGGTGAATAATATGGTAGAAGTGATACTTTCTAAACAAGAGCAAGAAGTAGACGGAATGGAAGAATTAAAAGAAATGTGTAGTTCTTTTAAAGATTTACTAAGTAATGTACTTGTAGCAGCTGAAGGTTGTACTAATACAGAAGAACTAACAGAAAGATTACTGGATAGTTATGTTGCAGTACATAAATTACAAAATGCTATAAAGAATTTGAATAATGAAAATTAGTATAATTCCGCTTCTAAAATCTAATATGATAAAGGAGCGGAAACACTATAAATATCAATAGTTACAGCTAATAAAAAAGTATAAAAAGATTTCAAAAAGTATAGTCTTTATTTACATAATATGGTAAAATAATCTTGTGGAAGAAAGTGCTGTAATTCACTTGTACCAAAGAAAAGGAGAAATTTTTTATGGCTTGTGTTAGAAAGAAGAAAAATGGTAGTTACGAATTAATTGTTTCCTTAGGTTACAATGTAGAACATAAAAAGATAACAAAATCAATAATATACTGGCCAGAAGAAAATATGACAGAAAAGGCAGCTAAAAAAGAAGCAGAAAGACAAGCAGTATTATTTGAAGATAAAGTTATAAAAGGTGAATATGGCGATAAAGGTATGAAATTAGTTGACTTTATAAATGATATATGGTTTAAAGAGTATATGAAAGATAAAAGTCCTACTACAATATACCGTTATCAAATATTAACTAAATTGATTATAGAACAATTAGGACATTTACCATTAAACAAGATAAGACCATTACATATACAAAAATTTAAGAACTATTTGTCAGTAGCCAAAAGTAAAGTTGCAATAAAAAATGATAAAGGAGATATTATTGATTACAAAACTTATGCACCAAAAACCCAGTTGCACTATTTTAGATGTTTATCGGTAATCTTAAATACCGCATTTAAGTTAGAACTTATAAAGGAAAACCCTGTATCAAAAGTATCAGCTCCAAAAGTGCCTAAAAAACTTCCTCAATTCTTAAATGTGGAACAAGCAAAACACGTTCTTGATTTATTAGACAAAGAAGATTTAAAATATCAGTTAGCAATAAATATCTTACTTTATACAGGAATAAGAAGAGGAGAAATGTTAGCACTTACTTGGAATTCTATTGATTGGAAAAATAAGCAAATAAAAATCACGCAAAATACTGTATATGTTCATAAGAAAATATATACTAAATCTCCTAAAACTGAAACAAGTATAAGAACTATTGGTATATCTAATGAATTAATAAATTTATTAAAAAGATATAAAATACAACAAAATATAGAAAAAGTTAAGCTAGGAGATTTATGGGAAGATAATAATAGAATATTTACTCAATGGAACGGTAAAGTAATGCACCCAGATAGCATCAGTCAATACTGGAAGAAATATCAAAAGAAAATTGGCATTCCAGATGAACAAATCGTGAGTTTGCATAAATTACGACATACATTTGCTACTTTACTTCTTGATAGTGGAGAAACAAACATAAAAACTGTATCAGAGTTACTAGGACATAGTGATATTGGTACAACTAATATATATGTTCACGCATTGGAAACATCTAAGAGAGAAGCGGTTGTAAATTTACAAAGAAAATTAAGTTAATAAGACAAGTAAACGGAATAAATAGTATATAGTAAACAAAATTTTATAATCATAAACCTTAGACCAACTCAAATGTTGGTCTTTTTCGCGTTTTATGAAAAAGTAATTTATATACATTTTGACCAACTAAAAAAGCATTTGACCAACTAATGGTAAATGCTTAAATTGGTTGCGGGGGATAGACTCGAACTACCGACCTCAGGGTTATGAGCCCTGCGAGCTGCCAACTGCTCCACCCCGCGATATAAAATTATTTTATTCACAAAAGCTGATTTTTATAACAAACTTTTATGAATTTTTATAAAAAATTTAGTAAATAGTTGGTCAATAGTTGGTTGCTAACTAATTTATAAAAAGTTTATAATACTTGCAACTATTGAAGATAGTGTGTTATACTATGTCTAGTATTCACTATAACCGCTGGGTTATGAGCCCAACGAGCTGCCAACTGCTCCACTCCGCGATGTCTTATTTATTATAGTATAGTTATATGCAAATGTCAAGTGTTTATTCTATTTTATTGTAAATTTTTATTATAAAATAAAGTGTATATGGTAGATTTATAGTAAAATGCTAAAAAATACTAGAAAAATCTTATTATATATGTTAAAATAGAAATGTAGTATTACATAAAAACATAACAATAATTATAGTATTAATAGTATAGAGGTGAATTGAATGAAATATTTATTTATAGAATATCCAAAATGTAGTACATGTAAAAAAGCAAAAAAATTTTTAAAAGATAATAATTTAGACTTTGAAACTAGAAATATTGTAACAGAAACTCCAACAGAACAGGAATTAACTGAATGGATAAAACAAAGTGGATTGCCAATTAATAAGTTTTTTAATACAAGTGGCTTGCTATATAGAAGTATGAATTTAAAAGAAGAATTAAAAAACTGTACAGATGAAGAAAAAATTAGATTATTATGTAGTAATGGAATGCTTATAAAAAGACCTATATTAATAAAAGGAGATAAAATTTTAATAGGTTTTAAAGAAGAAGAATGGAGCAAATTAAAATAAAATTGATATTAAAAAAGCATTTATACAATTAGCTTAACTAATTTATAAATGCTTTTTATTAATAAATATATAATTTTATAAACTAATAATTAGAATAAATAGAATAATTTTCTATATATCCTTCAAAATTTAAGTTCTGTATAATAAAATTTCTAATTTCAGGAGATTCTTGATAAGAAAGTTCATTTTCATTTGTAACAACTAAAAATTCTGTATTTTTTCTATTTAGAATATCTTTTTTTATTTTTTCTTTGCCATTATATCCTAAGTTTCCATTAAATAATAAATCATAAACTCCATGACTTTGATTTAATTCTATCATTGGAAAAGCTGAATCACAAGAAGTAATTATTACATCAATGCCTTCATTATTTTTAGATACAATGTATTCTTTTAGTGTGTCTGTTTTCTCAATAGTTTTATTATTGATCATAACACCGTAATAATGGCTAGTCTTTTCAGTGATAAAAGAATGATTAGGTGCTATAAATATATAGTGAAAAACAATTCTTATAACAATAGACAATAATAGCAATATATTAATCCATTTTATTGGTTTTATAAATTGGTTAGCACCAAAAAAGTCTTCTAACATTATTACATCAAGAATATAAAAAATAAAAATAAAGTGTATAGGTATTACAAATAGCAAATGAGCAGTATTTGCTATTGGATATAATATAAAAGACATAAAGAATGTAAATATTATGAGTATTGTAGCATTTTGAAAAATGTTGTCTGTTATTATATTTTTTAGTGTTTTGTTTTTTTGCTTTAAAATAATAAAATATATTATAAATGGAAGAAAAGTCAATATAATTAAGTAAGGTGTTATTGAAAAATTAATGTTTTTTTCGCCAAACTCAAATAGCCCACCAAATGCATAGTTAATAAAGTCTTTTAGTGTGTTATTAATATACAAAGGAAAAAGTATTAAAAGTGATAAACTAGCAAAAATAATCAACTTTTTCAATAAATTTATTATAAATTTCTTTGAAAATTTATTTATGTATAAATCACATACAATAACTGCTAATATATATAATACCCCAATATTTTGCTTAGTAAAAAATACTAAAAACATTATAAATCCATGTAGAAAACTATTATAATTCTTATTTAAATATAAGTTAATTCCAATTAGAACAAATGATACTGCAAGTGAGCTATAGTTTGCACCAGAGGTAATAATAGATAAAATTTGTATAAAAATTAGTGTAATAAATAAAGAACTAATATGCTTAGAGATTTTTAAAGTATTAAAAATTTTATATATCATAAAAAAAATAAATAAATTAATTAATAAATTGTAGACTCTAAAAGCCAAAATTGTTGTACCAAAGATTTTTAAAAATGCAAAACCTAGATAAAAGAAAATAGGTGTAATAATTACATTAGCGTCTTTATAAATTGTAAATCCATTAATCATTTTAAGCACATTTTGAAAATTCCAAAGCTCATCAGAAGCTTCTATTTCAGTAAAAAAGATTATTAATAATGCAATTAATAGAATAAGGATACCTGTAGAAATATTTTGAAGTTTATCTAAAAATTTATTTTTCATAGAATTGTACAAGTAAAAGCTTGCATGCTCCTTTCAATAATAATTAATATCGATTAGAAAGATTATACATGTAAATATCAATACTTACAAGTTTTTTAAAAAAATATATTTACAAAAAAAAAATATATGTGCTAAGATTAAAATATCAAAAAAAATATATACTTATATTGAATTTTGGGTAAAAAAGTTATATAATAAATATAAGTGTAAAATAAAGGAGGATTATGTTATGGCAAAGAAAGTTATGAAAATGATTGCTATTATGTTAATTGCATCAATGGTAGTAGCAGTATGCTCACAAGCTGTTTTAGCCGTAGATGATGGAACAAGCTTAACACAATTTGATGGAAAAACAGATAATTCAGGTGCATCTGATAGTGCTCAAAATATTATTGGTGCTTTAATTACTATTGTTCAAATCATTGGTACAGGTGTTGCAATTATTATGTTAATTGTTTTAGCTATCAAATATATTTCTGCAGCTCCTGGTGATAAGGCTGACATCAAAAAACATGCAGTTGTGTATGTTGTTGGTGCAATCGTATTATTTGCTGCTACAGGTATCTTACAAATTATCAAAAGTTTCTCTTCAAACATCAGTGCAAATCAAAAATAATAAAATTTGTAAGAAAGAAAAGCTTCCTAAAGGGAAGCTTTTTTTATGAAATTTTGATGTTTATATCTTTTTCATTACAAATATAAATAATTAATTGACAAGAAGTAACATAAAAAGCTAAAATAAATATATATTATGATGCAAAGCTATCTCGCAAATATTGAAAAAAGCAAGAAAATATTGTATAATAATATATAATAGAATTTAATAGAGAGGAGTATATTTATGTACAAAAAAATAATATGTACTATTTTAATAGCATTAATACTAAGTTGTACATTTATATCAAATTCTGTATTAGCAACAAGCAATTATAATGTTCAAGCTTTTGAAAATAAATCTAGTGGAGCAATTGGAACTTCAATTGAAAACGCAGCAGGTACTTTACTATATGTTATAAAAATAATAGCTATAGGTGTAGGTCTAATAATGCTAACAGTACTTGCAATGAAATATATGATGTCTTCTGCACAAGAAAGAGCTACTATTAAGCAAAGTGCAATTGTTTATGTAATTGGAGCAGTAGTTTTATTTGGAGCAGCAGGTATTCTTGATATTATAGAAACTTTTGTTACAAAAAATATGAAATAATTATTATCAATTTTGAGGAGGAAATATGAAAAAGTCATTATTAAAAAAGTGGATGATATTAGTAATTACAACAATAATATTTGCAACAATAATTATATCATTACAGGTAAACTCTTTAGCTGCTGCAGCCATGCCATCAATATCTGAGATTGAAGGTGCTGGAGATGCCAGTACAGCAAATAGTGTAGGAGGTATTGTTGGTGCTGTTTTATATATTGCCAAAATTGTGGCTGTTGGATTAGCTTTAATTATGCTTGCGATATTGGCAATTAAGTATATGTCTGCAGCACCTGGAGAAAAGGCAACAATAAAGAAACATGCCGTAGTTTATGTTGTAGGCGCAATAGTATTATTTGGAGCAGCAGGTATTCTTAATATTATAGAAACTTTTGCAGGAAATATTTCAGATGGTAGTACAACTTAATCTAGGAATAGTTAGGAGGGGATAAGATGAAAAAATTAACAATGTTTTTAGCTATAGTAATTATGGTTGTAACTGTTGTAAGTTTTTTAAGTGTTAATGTGAGTGCATATGATTACGGCAGTGCAATTTCAAATATTGATTCAAAAAAAGATACTAGTAAAGCATCAACATCAACTCAAAATGTAGTAGGTGCTGCACTTCAAGTAGCAAGAATTGTAGCTGTTGGTGTTGCTTTAATAATGTTAACAGTGTTAGCAATGAAATATATGTATTCAGCACCAAGTGATAGAGCAGAAATAAAAAAATATGCAGTTGTATATATAGTAGGAGCGATTGTGTTATTTGCATCATCAGCAATTCTAGGAATTATCAAAGATTTCGCAGAAAAAAATGTAAAGTAAAATACATATAGAGAAAAAGCTTCAAGTTTTTATTTGAAGCTTTTTTATTGGTTAAAAAGGATACTAATGTGATAAAAATATTATGTTGAAAAAAATATCAAAATAAGGTATAATATTGTTAATAGAAACGAGCGGAGGATAAAATATGAAAATTAACTTGAAAAAAATATTAATTTTAGGAATAACACTTATTTTATTTTTAGCGATTTTTTCACAAGTTTTTGCTATAGAGGGTTCTGAAATTGTGAGTACTTTTGGAGGATCTGAAGGTACAAATTTACAAGGTGCAGGTAGTGTAAAAAAGACAATAGGTGTTATATTAGATGCTGTAAGAATAGCATCTGCTGCTGTTGCAATTATTATGCTATCAATATTAGCAATAAAATATATGACTTCATCTCCAAATGATAGAGCAGAAATAAAAAAAGGTGCAGTAATGTATATTGTTGGAGCAGTTGTAATGATGTCTGCTAGTTTCTTAGTAACAGTAATTAAAGAATTTTCAGACAATAGTATAAAAGTTAGTTAAATATCATTTTATTATAAAAAGGAGTTAGATATGAAAAAAGTTTTTGTTATTATAACTGCTGTAATGTTAATATCAATATTGTCTGTAAATATATACGCAATTGAATTAAATGATGTTGTTACTGCAATGAAAGATGTTAGAAATACAGACAATTCGATAGGAAAAGATAAAGGCATAATGGCAGTAATAAATGATGTAATTGGTCTATTGCAACTTGCTGGTACAGGTATAGCTGTTGTTACAGTAACTATACTAGGAACAAAATATATGCTATCTAGCGTTGATCAAAAAGCAGAAATAAAAAATAAGGCAATGCCAGTAGTTATAGGATGTATAATTCTGTTTGCAGCAGTAAATTTAGTAGCAATAGTTGCAAACTTCACAAATGATGTTTTAGGAGAATAAAAAATAGAAGATACTAAGCTTTGCTTAGTATTTTTTTTACAAAAAATCTTTAATATATAAAAATATATTACATTTATGTTAAAAATGCTGATTCTGAACGAAAATTGTTGAAAAAAACATATTTATTTTATATAATTAATTATAATAGCCTAATTAGGTAAAAAAGTTGGAGGAATAAAAATGAATTTCACTAAAAAAACTTTTATAATAAGTTTACTTATTATAATTATAAGTATATTAATGGCAAGTACATATAAAGTAGAAGCACTTACTTTAAAAGAAATGCAAGAGAAAACAGATAAGTTTTTGACTACAGGAAAAAACGAATCTTCAGGAATAAAAACTGATGGAATTTTTAACGATTTAAGTGATATGGGTTCTATTTTAACAACTATTGGAGCTGGAGTTATGGTAGCAGTAACTTTATATATGGGTATTCGTTTTATTACTGCAACACCAGAAGCACAGGCAAAATTAAAACAGCAATTAATAGGATTAGTTGTAGCTGGATTTGTTATTTTTGGAGCATATTTCATATGGCAAATTGTTATAAATATAGTAAGTAAATTTTAAAACAAAGGAGAAAGCTTATGGGAACATATTATATACCTCGTAATTATAAAGGTGAAACAAGATTTTTATATATATTTACAGTTAAATCATTAATAACAACAGCAATTGGAGCTGTTGTACGGTTCTGTATTTTTATTGATTTTTATGGTATTACAAATGCAAACTGTTGGAATGATAATTATGGCATTTTTTGCTCTTATAGGATATATAATAGGAGCTGTAAAAATACCAACAATAGTTGGTATACCGATTACTAAAAAAATTGGTGGAGAACCATTAAGTGAAATTATTGTGCGTTATGTAAAATTTAAAAAGAACAGAAAAATGTATAGCTATACAAAGGAGGAAAAATAGATGGATAGTATGATTCCTATATTTCAAATATTAATATTTATAATCTTTTTCATAATGTTTATATTAATAGGATTATATGTATATTTATTAAGACCAAAAGCTAAAAAAGAAACTGAAATAGTAGTTTCGGATGATGAAGAAACGCAAGAAAAAGATAAGGATAAAAAAGCTGAAAACTATGGAAGATTTCAGGGAGAACTAACTCAAGAGTCTATTTATGAATTTATGGAATTTGATGAAATTGTAGACAATATGATAGTTAGAAAAAAAGGAACACAGTATGTAATGATTCTTCAATGTAATGGTGTTAATTATGACTTAATGAGTGAACAAGAAAAGATATCAGTAGAAGAAGGGTTTGTACAATTCCTAAATACACTAAGATTTCCAATTCAATTATATGTTCAAAGTAGAACATTAAACTTAAGAGACATAATTGCTACTTACAAAGAGAGAGTGGATTCTTTAGCAGCTGAAATAGAAAAACTAGATGCAAGAATAGCTCAAGCTAAAGCACAAGGTAATAGAGCTGTTAGAGAAAAATTAGAATTTGAAAGAAAAAGAAAAGTAAACGTTTTAGAATATGGAATAAATATTACTGATTATGTAGAAAAACTAAGTTCAAATAAAAATGTTTTACAACAAAAAACTTATGTAGTAGTTTCTTATTATTCAGCAGAAATTGGTGGAGGATTAGAAAACTTCTCTAAAGAAGAAATTTATAATATGTGTTTTTCTGAGTTGTATACAAGATGTCAAAACATTGCAAGCGCATTAGCTACATCACAGATAACAAGTAAAATATTAGATTCTGAAGAATTAGCTGAACTTTTATATATAGCTTACAATAGAGATGAAGCTGAATTGTTGCAATTCTCTAAAGCATTGGATTCACAATATGATGCTTTATATAGTACTGGTAAAGATGTGTTACAAAAGAAACAAGAAAAATTGGATAGAGAAATTAATCTTGATGCAATTGATATAGCAACAGATAGTATACTAAAAGCAGATAAAATGAAGCAACAAGAAGATTTAACAAGACAAATAAACAAAGACCAAAAGGTTAAGGAAAGAGCTTTAGAATTATTAGATACATATGAAGATCAGTTAGATCCAAGAGTTTATAAACTAGCTAAAAAAGAAGTAGAAAAAACAATGGATGAAAGACAAAAAAATAACGAAGTGAAAGAAGAAAAAGAGGCAGAGCCTAAAAAAATAGAAGCCCCAAGAAAGAAAATAGTTAGAAGGAAAACTTCAGAGAACTAAAGAAAAGGGAGGATAAAAAATGTTTGGAAGTAAAAAAACAGATAGTTCAAATGAACTAGAAACTTCAAAAACGGAGGTAAGCAAAGGTGTTTTTAAGAAAAACGAGAAAAATGTAAAAAGCTTAATAGCACCGGGAGGAATTGATGCAAGCTATACAAACCATATTGAAATTGCTTCAACAAGAACAAGATATGCAAGAAGTATGATAGTTGCAAATTTACCTAGAATGTGTACTTTCCCAGAGTTTTTAAGAGGAATGTATACTTTTGGAGATTTGAATGTTTCTGTATTTATAAATCCTGTTAGTGAAGCTAGTTCACAAACAGACTTAAATAGAACAATTAATGAAATTGAGTCAGAAAGAATTGTAGCTTTAGATAGAGGAGATATCAACAGAGAAAGAGTTTTGGCACAAAAAAGAGAAGAAGCTGAACAATTAAGAGATGCTATTGCCGCAGGTTTTAATAAATTATTTGATTCATCAATAATAGCAACAATATTTGCCTATAGTATGGATGAATTAGATAGATATACAGAACTGCTTTCAAGTGAGATGTCTAAGAACTTAATTGATATTAAACCAGCTTGGGCTATGCAAGATGAAGCATTTCGTTCAAATATGCCATTTTGTGATAATAAAATATCAAAATCACATACTTTTGATAGACGAGCTATGTCAACAGTTTTCCCTTTCTTTACATCAGATGTAGGACATGAAAATGGTATTCCCCTAGGATTTAATAAGCAAACAGGATTACCAATATTATATGATAATTTTAGTTCTAAATTGACTAACTACAATATGGTTATATTTGGTAAGTCTGGTGCTGGTAAATCTGTAACAATAAAAACAATTACTGCTCGTTCATCTATTTTAATGGGAATAGATAGTTTAGCACTAGATGCTGAAGGTGAGTATGGAGCTGTTGCAGAAGCACTAGGTGGAGTAAATGTTGTACTTAGTCCAACTTCAAAAACAGTTATTAATTTATTTGATATAGAACCAGAAAATGTAAAGGATGAAATCACAGGAAAAGAAAGAACGATATTAAGTGTTGAAAATAAAGTTGAAGACGTAACTCAAGGTTTACTTACAATGGCTAGAGGTAGTACAAGAAGCCAAGAAGTAAATGAGCTTACAAAACAGATTATTTCAGAATCTGTATTAGAAGAATATGCTGCATTAGGTATTACTGATAATGTTGAGAGTTTGTATGCAAAAGAAGATAACAGAAGATTTGATATGAACTCAAATTATTTAGGAAGAACAAAAAAGGAAATGCCAACAATTGGTTCTTGGTATAGAAGAATTTGTAGAAAAGCAGAAGAAAATACTAACCCAGATTATCGTTTCCATTACAGTTATTTAGTAAAAGTTATGAAGCAATATACAAGAGAGCATCAAGGACAAATGGCATATTTTGATGGACAATCAACTTTTGAATTACTAGAAGGTGTCCCATTTATAAATATTGATATTTCTCAATTAGAGGAAAGATTTGCTAGACCTTTAGCACAGCAAATAATGCTTTCATGGGTTTGGGAGAAATATGTTAAAAAGAATAGTGAAGATAAAACTAAAGCAGCTAAAAAAAGAGTTCTTGTCGATGAAGCCTGGATGTTACTTCCATATCCAGAAGCTGTAGACTTTTTAAATACAATGGCTAGACGTGCAAGAAAAAGAAATGTTTCTTTAGCTGTTATTTCACAAAAATTTCAAGATTTTTATGAAAAAAAGGAAGTCCAAGCAGTTTTAACTTCATCAGAAACAAAATTATTCTTGGCACAAGATAAATCAGAAATAGAGTATTTAAGAGAAGTATTTAAGCTAAGTGAAGGTGAAGCTAGTTTCTTAATTACTTGCAGCAGAGGTGAAGGACTACTTAGAGTTGGTGGAGATTCAGCAATTTTAGCTATTCAACCAACTAAGAAGGAATTTGAATTTATGGAAACTAACTTAACAAAACAGGCCGCATTAGAGAAAGCAAGAAGAGAAGCAGAAGACCAAGCATAAAAATAATAAAATGAAGAGGAAATTATGAAACGAATTTTGTCTACACTACTTTGTGTGATTATATTAATTAATTTCATATTTGCAAATTATAGTTATGCAGAAGAGGCAGAAAGTACGTCTACAACGGTTGAAGGTATGCCAGAAATTGCCTCAGACGAAATGGAATATGGTGAAAATATTATAAATGATTTAACTTATGAAGGTAGTGTTAATAGTCCTCAAACAGGTAATACAGAAAATTTTGATATATTTAGTAGTTTTTCAGGACCAATTGATGTTGTTTTGGGAATAGTTTGTATGATATTAAATGTTGTTCCACTAACAGTTGAATTAGCATTAACTTTTGTTACAATGGATGGATCAGAAATAGGAGATTCTATAAGTAGTGCTAGCAATTCGGTTTCTTTTTCAATACAAAAAACAGTTTTTAATGAGATAGGTCTTTTTAATATTGATTATTTTGACTTTTCAGATACATATGAAGTTGGCGAAAATACGGTATATATCCCATCTGCTATAATAGATATAAAAGAAAGCGTTGCAAGTTGGTTCTATATTTGTAGAATTATTGCTATGGTAATAGGCTTGGGTGTTTTAATATATGTTGGAATTAGAATGGCGATATCAACAGTTGCATCAGATAAAGCTGTCTATAAAAAAATGTTAATATCTTGGGTAGAAAGTATGGTATTACTATTTCTAATGCATTATATAATTCAAGCTATAATGGGATTAGGAAGTGTATTTTCAGATTTATGTTACAATTTGCGAGTATCCTTGGAAACAGAAGGAAGTAAAAGCTTTGAACAAGAACTTTTAAATACAATAGCACTTAGATTATTTACATCTACAGGTGGCGGATTAATGGTAAGTACTGTAATGATTTGGTGTTTAGCTTTTGCTCATTTAAAATTCTTTATAATGTATTTAAAAAGAACATTAATGGTAGGTTTTTTAATTGTAATTGCTCCGTTAATTACAATTACATATCCGATGGACAAAATGGGAGATAATAAAGCACAAGCTTTTTCTGCTTGGCTTAATGAACTATTAATAAATGTATTTATACAACCTATACATGCTATTATATATTTAGTGTTTTCATTTACGGCAGGAGAAATTGCATCTTTTGCACCACTATTAGCTTTAATATTCTTAATGTCAATTACATCTGCTGAAAAGATGGTTAGAAATATATTCAATATGCAAAATAGTAAATCATTAGATAATTTAAAAGATTTGGCAAGACCAGGGAAAAAAGGAGGACATTAAAATTAAAGTATGAACAATCAAAAATTTGTAAGAAAGTTAATAGTGATTTGTTTTTGTGTCTTATTCATACTACTAATATCAATGATTATTATTTTGCATAAAGAACAAGAAAACATAGACAATAGTAATGAAATGTTAGCTACTCCAGCTAAGCAAGATATAGAAAATGATGTTTATGATAACAATCAGTATTATACTTCTGTACAGCAAGTTCTTGAGTCTTATGGTTGTACATATATAAGAGAAGAAACACAATCAAGTGTAAGTATTTATTTAGAATTTGGTAAGAATTTGTTTGAGCCAAATGGAAGTAATAATAGAACTTATTATGAAAGTTTAATAAATGCGGTTGCCAAAAGATTAGTAAAAGAGACATTCTATTTATATGATAACGAAAAGGGAATAAAAATATATGTAACATGTGATTTTAAAAATAATAGTATTTCATATAAAATAAATAATTTATCAAATTATTTTGATAGAGTTAATGAAGAACTTTATAGAAATATTGAAACGACAGAAATAGCTACTTATCAATCTATGCCAATATCATACAATGTATTATATAAGTTAGTAAACAATAATATGTATATAGTTGACGATTTAGGAGAACCAGAAGGAGAAGATGGAAAATATAAAATTTATCAGAATGGTACGATAAAATCACGTAATTTTAGTGGCAAAGTTCGTAATATAGTTTTTTTAGAAGGATATGAAGGTAATGTGTTTACTGGAGTAAAAGTGGGAACACCACTTACAGAAGTAAAAGAACTTTATCCAAATGTTGCATTTGGTTCTATAGAAGAAGGTTTTTTAGGTTATAGGACAAAAGATTTATATGTTTTTATATATGAAAATGAAATTTCAGCTTATGGATATAGTTATTATGAACAAATAAATTTTGAAAATATTTTAGAAGAATATTTAAACACAAAAGATTTATATACTTTTGCCGACAAGGTTACTAAATTATGGACAAATTATGATGAATTTGAATATGATAAAGAGCAAAAAAACTTATATATAACATATCCATCTATAGGAATTATTATTAATATACAAAATAATAATTCAAAAGGAATAACAATTTATAATAATTATTATTTAAGTGATAAAATAAAAAATTTTATTGTAGAAGATAAAATTTCATTAGAACCTACAGTAGATATTCTATATATGAGTGAAATAAACCGTATAAATAATACATAAACATAAGAGGTATATAAGTGTTAAGAAAAAAGTCTAAGTATAAACAAAATAATCCAAATAGAGATATAAAAAGACTAGTAATATTAGCAATAGTAGTTGGCTTATTGGCTATGCTTTCTAGTTTTGTTTCTCATTTGGATTTTTCTAATTCTGTAGAAGAAAATAATATAGACATATCAAATTTTACAGATATGAAATCAGTCTTAGAATTTTATAATTGTGAATATATAAGTCAAGTTGAAAGTACAGATAACAACTATGAAATTGATGTTTATGCTAAACTAAATACTCCTTTATATAACGAAGATGAAACTAGTAATGAAAATTTTTATAATAGATTGATTAGGCTATCAGCAAGTATATTGCAATTTAAAAATTTTAGAATTATAGATACAGAAAATGAAATAACGATTGAAGTTATTTGTGAAGAAAATTCTATTAGAAAGACTATAATCAATGGAATAGAAGATTATTTTGCATACATGAATTCACAAATTAGCTTAAAAGAATATAAAGAGATACCAGAAACAGAGTTTTTAGTAGATTCAACAGAATTAAATAATCTTATAAGAGTTAATTGGAGCGAAAGATTTTTAAATTTAGATAACAGTGATGGCATCTTTCAAAATTATAATCAATATTTAGAACAGGGTATACAATATAGGACAATAAATGATAAAATTTATAATATTGTTTTTACAAATAAATATACAAATCCAGTAATTAATGGTATAATAGTAAGAGAAGGGTTTGATACAGTTGAAAACAAACTTGGAGAAGCAACTTTTTTTGATAATGAATTAAAAATAAAAGGTTATAAAGGAAAAGATTTTTATGTTTTCTTTACAGAAAATCAAATTTCAATATATAGAAGAGAAACAGTTAATTATGAGGATTTTATTTTACTTGCAAATAGATTAACAAATAGCGAATTAGATTTATATGACTTTATGAATGAATTAACCTATCTATGGAATGATTATAGTGAATATATAGTAGGAGAAGATTATTTTTATATTACTTACCCAACAAAAGGTGTTTCAATAAAATGTAATTATGAAAATACGAATGCTATTATACTATACAATAATTGTAGTATGACACAAGCTGATATTACAAAATGTTTAGACTTACCAGAATTCTTAGCTTATATGCAAGTAGATAATGTATTTGAGGCTGAGCAAAATAGAGTAGAAAATTTAAAGAGTCTCGTAGATAAATGTGAATCTTTTAGAAATGAAAGACAAACTGAAGAAAACCCTCTAATTAGTGCTAAGTACGATTTTTACGCAGATACAGATCTTAATGGAAATATTACAAGAATGTATTTCATAGCTAAAGATGAAAATTTATCTAATAAGCAATTAAATGAGTATATGGATACTTTTGCATGGCTTAATGATACTATTTTTATATATAGCAATCCAAATGAAGGTATATATTATTATAATTTGGAAAATAACCAAAAAGGTATATTAATGAGTGGAGAAGATGAATTCAAAATAAAAAGCCTTAACAATAACATATTAAAATATGATGACAAGGAAATAATGATTAATTTTTAGAAAGGAAGTGAAGTAATGAAAAAAACACTAAATTTTAAAATTTTAGTAATAGCAATAATAATAACAACTTTTGCAACCTTTCTAGCAACAATGCCAGTATATGCAGCTGGCAATGTTGGAGAGTTTTATTATAAAGGAACTACAGGAGCAACTTATTCTGTTGGAAAATCTGGTTTAAGTAAAATAATTGATGCACTAGCCGGATTAGCAGATTTAATTTTAGGTATAATGACAATGGGAATACGTATTGTATTTGTTGGATGGGCAGCATTATTTGAATGGATTTTAGTTGTAACTATAGACGCTGTATGTAAAACAAATTTACAAGAAAATGATAATGATATATTTTTTATAACGCCACTTACAAGTATAATGAATACAGAGAATAGAGTAACAATAGAAAAAATAGTGTTTAATGAAATTCCAATATTTGATGTAAACATATTTGACTTTTCTACAGGGGAAGAAGAGGAAGAAGCAAGTAATTAATAGAAATTAAAGTAAAAAGGAAAGGAGGTAAAGTGATGAAACATTTAAAATTAAATTTTATAATAGTTTTAGGGATTTTAATTACAATCATTTTACCTAGCTTTTCCTTTGCTGCAACAGAAGTAAATACTGTTTTGTTAATAAAAGAGGCAATTGCTACTTGGTATTATATAATAAGATTTATTTCTGTAGCAGTAATGCTAGTAGTTCTAATTTTTATTGGAATAAAAATAGCATTGTCTAATATAGCTTCAGATAGAGCTTTTTATAAAAGAATGCTTATGGATTGGGTGGCTGGAATGATATTAGTTTTTGGTATCCATTACATAATGTTATTTATAATAGAAATAAATGAATTAATAGTAGATATGGTTTCTAATGTAAGTGAAGAAATGTATGAAGCTAATCCAGCAGAATATGGTGGTTTAGATTATAAAGAAAAAGATAACGAGGATATTGAATCAAGTATATTTGAAACGGTAAGGACAAGAGCTTATGATCCAAAATTAATAAATGGAACAATGGGAATGGTTATGTATATATACCTAGTATACTATGCATATAAATTTTCTTTTATATATTTAAAAAGATATTTAACTGTTGGAGTATTAACTTTAATGGCTCCAGCTGTAGCAGTATCTTATGCTTTTACAAAAGTATTAACAGGAAAAACAAAAATATTTTCTACATGGCTTAAGGAATATTTCTTTAATGTTATATTACAATCAATACATGCAATTATATATGTAACATTTGTAATGTCAGCGTTAAAATTATCTTTAAATTCTATTTCAGGAATGCTTTTATCATTTATTCTTTTAAACTTTATGAGTAAAGCTGACAAAATATTCCGTACAATATTTGGAATTGGTGGTCAAGGAGGACTTGTAGATGATATAAATAGTCTAGTAGAGAAAAAACCAAAAGAATTAGCTGAGGATATTAAAACACTTGGTACAGCATATTTAGGAAATAAGGCAATTAGGAGTTTGGGAAAAAAAGAAAGAGAAGTTTTATTTGTAAAGCCAGCACAAAAAGCTTTTGGAGGTGCTATGGCATTTAGAGCAAATCATTTTAATGGTAAAAACAAGAAATTTCAAATCCAGAATGAAGATGGAACAACTGAAAATACAGAATTTTTAGAAGACGATGTAACTAAATTTAAAAATAATAAACAATTAGAAGAAATTTTAGACTTAGAATATGGAAAATTTAATGAAAAAACTCAAAAATATGATAAAAAAGGATTACAACAGTTCGAAGAAGAGGCAGAAAGAAATAAAGATTTAGCTCGTAAAGAAGAAGAAGAATTACAAAGATTAATAGCAGAAAAACGAAAAGCTTTGGAAGCAGGAATGGATACAGATGATTTAGATGCTAAAATAAAAGCAAAAGAAGCTGATATAGAAGAACTTACACATGAAAGAAAGATTCATGATTTAAAGCAAGAATTAGAAATTAAAAAATATGAATTTTCAAAATCTAAAGAAGCAGTATTGTATTCTCTAAAAGAAAATATTAGAAATACATTAGATTATGAAAAATATACTGAAAAGGTTAAGACTAGAAGAGGTAAAGAAAAATATGTTGGAGCAAAATCTAAATATGTAAGAGAGCACGGAAAAAGAGTAAAAGTAGATGGCATAGATATGCGTATTAAAGAAAATATTAATGCTCAAAGTATATTAGGATATACTAAAGAAGATGAAGAATTGTTAAAAGAAAATCTCGGAGAAATTAAAAGTGTAGCAGTTGGTTTTTTTAGTGGGTTATTTAGTTTAGCTTTATTTATAGATAGTCCTATGCTTGCTACAGGAATAGCTGCAACAGCTACATATTCAGTAAAAAATAAGCTTTTAGATCCGTATTTAAGTAAAAACAAAGCAAATTACATTTTTCCAAATAACTTTTATGAAGATAAAGCTTTGACAGTAAAAGATATTATGTATATTCGAAAAGAAATGTCTAAACAATTAAATAATGCAAAAGATGAGTACATAGTAAATAGCATTAATAAAAAGCACCACAAGTTTGTAAAATTATTAACTAAAGGAACAGTGATTGCTACAAGCAATGTTACAGGTTCTAGATATATTAGAAAATTAGCTTCAAGGAAAAATATACCAGAGGGCTCTATTCTCACTCGTACAGGAGGACTAGGATATGCAGAAAGAGAGCATGCTATAAAACAATTTTATGCTCAGGATGAAGCTAATAAAAAAATTGAGAGAGCAGTTAAGAATAATACATTTAATCCAATGGCAGAGAATAGCATAAAAGAAAATGAAAATATAATAAACAATAAAGTTGACAATATGTCATTAGATGATACTTTAAGAGAGTTAGCTTTAGGAACATCATTAGCAGTAGCTGTAAATGGAATATTTATTCCTACAACAGATGAACAAATAGATGGAAACAATTTGCTAGAGGTATCAGAAGGAAATACAGAGGTAGTACAACAAGATTCTTCTGTAACAGATATGAATAGCAATATAGAAGAAAATAAACAAGAAGCTAGTACAACAGTTATAATACAAGGAAAAACTTTACAGGTAACAGATAAACAAATCGAAAGTGTAATAGTAAAAGTAGCTAAAGATAACAAATATAAATCTGTTACAGAATTTACAAGTAAGGAAAAAAATAGTCATGAAATTATTCGTAAGCAAATAGAAAATGAATTAATAAAGAAGCAAAGTGGAAATGGAAAACTTGAAATTCCAGAAGAAGAATTAAAAGTGGCAATGTCTGCAATTGATGAAAAAATTGAAAAGAGCAAGGCTAAAATTGTTGTTGGTGAAATAACCACCGAATCTTTTGGAGAAGTAATAAGAGAAACTGATACTACAAGAGTAGAAGATATTCAAGTAGGTGTTGTTACTCAAAGAGCAGAACAAAAACTGCAAGATTGGGTACAGATTAATAACGAACAAATCCAAGAGAGAAATCCTGCTTTAAAACAATTAGCAAGTATGAAGAAAACAATAACAAATGAAAGCGAGCCACAATTACCAAATATTAAAACAAATCAAACAATACTAGGAGATAAATCAATAGAACAAGTAATGAGTGGTGCAGTTCAAGCTAAATATCATTCAGTTTCTAAATTTAATAGAAGTGGTATAAGTAGTACCACAACAGAAGAAAATGCTAAGAAATTAAAAGATAGACTAAAAGAGAAAAAAACAGAGGAATTACAAGATTTATTGATTAATGTTATGAAAGCAAGAAAAGATGAAGAGGTTAACAAATTATTAGAGACAGTACCAACAGAACAAAGAGAATTAGCAGTTTTATGTAGGGAAATACAAAGCAATAATATAGCAGCTGAAAAGCTTGGAATGAAAAAAAGAAAACATTTAGAGTTTGAATTTAAAGATTCTAGTTCTGCTATAGATAGCTTAAATAAATTAGCTGACCAAGAAAGAAGAGTAAAAGATACATTCGATTCTAGTGTAAAAGATACATTTGATACAAGTGTTAGAGAGCAAGATACAAGGGCAAGAGAACAAAATACAAAAGTAGATTCTTCTAGAGAAAATAAAAGAATCTCTTCAAGTAAAAAAATAGATCCAAAAATAACTCCAGGAGTAGAAGGACCTTTAACAGATTTAAATAAATTGTTAGCAACTTTAAATTCTTAAAATATAGGAGAATGGTGATAAGATATGAAAAGAACACTCATTAAAATGTTAATATGTTTATTAATCATTTTAACATTATTTAATTTAACATTTAATTCAAATGCATATGCAACTTCAGTAGAAGGCCTTATTGGAAGTGAGCCAGCTAATGAGGGTGATGATGCAATGAATACAATTTATAATCTTCTTATAAATGTATTGGGGGCTTTTGTAGGTATAGGAACATGGATAATAAGGATTCTAATATTTGCAATCACAGCTGCGATTCAAGTTTTAATGTCTGGAATTGCAAGTATTGGAGGTGTTGCAGAAAGTGGATTTATGGTAACACCATTTACAATTTTCTTTAATGAAGTACCTTTATTAGATATTGACTTTATGGATTTTAATGCACCAACAACTACAATTAATGATTTTAGAACATCAGTAGCCACTTGGTATTATGTAATGAGAATGATTGCTACTGCAATTTTACTATTAATATTAATTTACATAGGTATTAGAATGGCTTTATCAACAATGGCTCAAGACAAAGTAATTTATAAAAAGATGCTAGTAGATTGGGCAACAAGTTTAGCTTTACTATACTTATTACATTATTTTATAATTTTTATTATAGATTTAAATTCATCTTTCATAGAGATATTAAAAGGAATAGGCAATTCAGATGATTCTTTTAATATTACTGAGTTTATAAAAGCTTTGATGCTGAGTTCATTGTCTCCATTAAGTGGATTTACAGGAATAGCAAGTACACTAATTTATATTATGATGATATTCCAAACTTTAAAATTCCTATTTATTTATTTAAAACGTATGATAACAATAGGTTTTTTAATTATAATATCACCACTTATAACAATTACATATTCTATAGATAAAATTGGAGATCAAAGAGCTCAAGCTTTAAATACTTGGATGAAAGAATTTTGTTATAATATATTAATTCAACCATTTCACTGTATAATGTATTTAGCTTTTGCTGGAGTAATTTTTAAATTAATAGGTGGAGCAGATATATTAGAAAATGTATTGTCAGGAGTACTAAGCTTTATACCAAGTAGTGAAGCAGGAGGAAATAATTCTTTAGCAACAGGTATTTTAGCAATTATGTGTTTAAAATTTGTTGATGATGGTGAAAAAATAATTAGAAAGATTTTCGGATTTGAAAAAGCATCTTCATTAGAATCAACAGTTGCTGCAACAGCAGCTGTTACAGGATTAGTATCTAATGCAGGAAAACTAGGACAAGGTTTTGCTAATTCAAAAATAGGAAAAAATATGTTTAAAGGCGTTAGATCTACTGTAAAGAAACAAGGAGACAGATTAGGAAAATTAGTTGGTGGTGTAGGAAGTAAAATTGATAAAATGAGTACTGAGAACAAAGCAAAGAAATTGGCTGCAACAAATGCTCCAGGAGAAAGTTGGAGTAAAATGTCTGAAGAGAAAAAAGAATCTTATAGAAAAGAAGCTAGAGATAGTAAGTTAACTGCAAAGAAGGGTACTGCAAAAAGTTTTAGTGAAAGAAGAAAGGAAAAGAGAGAAGAAAGAATTGATGCAGAAGCAATGAAAATTGCAAAGGCTAGAGGACATAATTGGGATAGTATGACACCAGAAAATAAGGAAGCTTTAAGAAATGAAGCTAAACAAAATATTGCAACAAACTCTATGTCAAATAAAATTTCTAATTTAGGAAAACGTACAATTTCCGGAGTAAAATCTGTTGTTAATAAAGACAATATTGCGATAGCATCTGGTGTAATTGCAGCCGGAGCTATGTATGGAGCAGGCTCTGGTGGAGCTTTATCAGCTATTCTTTCTGGAGCTGCTGCGGCAAAATTTACTAGTGAAGCTTTCTCAAATAGTAAAGGACAAGTTAAAAAAGATATTTCTCAAACTATGCAGGAAACAACAGCCGTTACTGGATATGCTTTTGAAAATGAAGAACAAAAAAGAACTCATCTTGAAAATGTTAAATTCCTTGGAGATATGGGACAATTATCACAAGATAAAGTTGGAAAAGAATTAGAAAATTTGGTTAGTAAATTACAAGAAATAATACAAGGATTATCTAAACAAGAGGCTACAGTTGCAGCAGGAAGAATACAACAGCAATTAAAATTTGATCCAAATAATTTTAATTTGGAAAATGCTTTAAGTCAAGCTTTAGGTAGCAAGTACAATAATTTATCTAAAAATAATCAAGGAGAGGTTACAGAATCTGCTAGACAGTTTTTAACAACAGCTCAAAATGCAAAATTATATGAAGGAATACAAACTGCAGAAAAAATGAATTTAGATACTAGTGATTTAGCAAAAGCTGTTGCTACTACAGTAGCTACTTCTGCTATGGCTTCAGCAGCATTTGGATCTCAAGAAGGCTCTGGAAGTAGACATGTTGAAACTCATACAGAAACAGAAAATGTAACAACTTATGAAACTGAAGATATAGATAGTAAATTAGAAGATACACGAAATCAATTAGAAACCCTTTCTCGTTCTTTAGATCAAATGAGCAGAGAGCAAATAGATAGTACAATTTCTGAGATAAATAAAACAATGGAAAGATTAGAGGCTACTAATAATAAAACAGCATTTAATACAACACAATTAACTCAATATAATAATATTAAGCAAAAATTAAGTGAGTTAGATGAAACTGTAAAGAATATAAATAATAGACAATAATTAATAAAAGGATGATATAGATGAAAAAAGAAAAAAATATAATTTTACTAATTTTAATAATACTACTAGTGTTACTAATTATTTTAGTAACACTAGTAGGCATACTAAGAAATAAAGAAGAGGATGCACCAAATGAAAATATAAAAATTAGTAATGGAGTTGTTGAAACTAATGTTGATTATGAAGAAACAGAAAAGCAAATTGCAACAGAAAAATTAGAAGGTATGTTAGAGAGAGATAGAATGGAATATTATGTAGCAAATTTCATGAATTTACTAGAAAAAAAAGAATATGAAAAAGCATATGAGCTACTATATGATGATTTTAAAGCAACATATTTTCCAACAGCGGGACAATTTCAGACTTATGTAGAAAGTAATTTTTCATCTATGATGAATCTAGAATTCACTAATATAGAGCGTAATGGAGATGTATATGTGCTTTGGGTAAAAATACAAGATGCAATAAATGGAAATAAAAATCAATTTGATGAGTATAACTTTGTAGTTAGAGAAAACGATATAAATGATGTAGATTTATCATTTAGTGTTAAAGAGTAGGAGGTTGGAATGAATTTTACAGATTTTCGTCTAAAATTAAGACATTTTTTTAGAAAAAATAAAAAGATAATTTTTATTGTAATAATAATATGGTTAGTAATATTTTTATTCAATCAATTATTAAAAATATATGAACCTCCAACTCAGGTTGATAACAGTTATGAACCGCATGTATCTGTTATGGATTCATCAGAAGAAGTACCAGCAGATATGCAAACACCAATTGAAGATTTAATTAAAGAATATGTAGAACATTGTAATAACAATGAATTTGAAGAAGCTTATATGATGTTATCTAGTGATTGTAGAAAATATGCATTTGACTACAATGTAGAAAACTTTAGAAGTTATGTTATGATAAAAATGCCAGTTCCAAAACTATATAGTATACAAAGTTATTCAATTCTTGATGATAAATATATTTATTCTGTTAAATATACAGATGATTTTTTAGCAACTGGTTTAACTAATGAAGTATACTCATATACAGAAGAAAAAATGGTATTTAATAAATTAGAAGATGGAACAATACAAATGGCTGTTGGTGGATTTTATGGTGTAGAAGATATAAAAACAGTAGCTGAAAATGATTACATAAAAATAGACATTCAGAAAAGAATTTCTAAATATGATACAGAAGAATATATAGTAAAATTAACTAATAGAACTAATGATGTAATTGTTATTGCTGATGGACTATCAGAAGAAGAGGTAAGTTTAGAATTACCAAATGAATATAGAAATATAGAATTAGAAGAGCCAATTATACTTTATTCTAAAGAATCAAAAGATTTTACTCTAACATTTCCAAAATATGTAGATGATGGAGATAATTCAATAGCAATTTACTTTAATAATATTAGAGTTTTGAATGATTACTACGGTAGTAGTGCAACACAAGAAGAAATAGATAATGCAGTATTGAATGCAATAGCTAAATTTAGTATGCAATTATCTGTAAATATATAATTTTATGGCAAAAGAGGTGATGAAATGTATAATGATGAAAATGATCCAATTAATTCAAATCCAGAAGAAGAGGATGTAGATAATTCACCAGATGTAGAAGAAAGTGGGAACGAACAAGAAGAAAGCTCAAACCAAAATACAAGACAAAGTAATACAAGTAAAACTGCTGATATTTCTAAAAGATTAAATGACATAAAACGTTCAAAAGAAGTAATGTCAAAAATGAAAAGTGTAAAATCAATGTCATTTATAGCAAAATTTATATTACCAATATTACCGTACATATTAATAGTACTAGTAATAATTATTATATTAGTTGGACTTCTTATGTTTCTATTAACAATGCCAGGCATGGTAATACAAAAAATGAATGAGTTAGCAGAAGGATTTATGGCTGCTATTTCAAATATGATATATGGAAAAGAAACCACAATGACTTCAGATGAATCAATAATAAGTGTAGCCGATTACTTAGAAAGTATGGGATATGATTTAAAATCCTATGGCTTTGTGACAGAGCCAGTAGATAATGCAGTTTCTTCAGATTTTGAAGGAAACGTGGAAGATGCATACATAGATGCAAATGGAATTGGAAGGACAAAAGATGGAATTACTAATATAAAAAGTGATGTATTAAAAACATACTTAATTTCAGATAATTATGTATATTGTGTTAGAAATTTCAATAAAAATTTTGCAACAGCAACTTCTTCATGGAAAAATTTTATTTCTGGAGCATTGAATGTAATTACTAGAGGTTTTTTAGGAGATACAATTAATTGGGGCTCTGGACTAATTTCAATATACGAAGAACAGGGACAAGGTTTCTTGTTTTGGAAAAAAGATAAAATTGGTATAGCAGGAGATAGTTATGAAAATCACTTTTTAGATGGAGAATCTATATCAGTAGACCCAGAAGCTAAAACTTTAACAATTTCGAAATCAACAGGATTTTTAGGATTAGGAAAAACTAAGAATTTTATATATAATTTAGAAGGTTGGACTGGTAGATACGGTATACCATTGGAATTTTTATTATCTGTACATTTTACGAGTATGTCACCAGATTTGGCTTTAGATTTAGCTACTTCATTTGATACAAATGTTGTTATACTTTTACATGAAACAAATACAACCATTGAATCAGCATATAAGGATAGCAATGGCTCAATGCTTACTTATGAACAATTAGATTCGATAGCTGGATGGTTTTTAGGAAAATCAGATACTGCAAAGATTTTTGCTCAAACTGGTATACAAAGTCCAGAAAATTGTGAAAATTTAGCAAAAGAAGATGTTGGAAGATCTTGCAGTGAATTAGCAATTGCGGGAGAATTAAGTTCAGCATGTAGTGAATGTACAGATTTTGTAGATTCAATTAAATCTGATTTGTCAAATGTTAAGGCTGATGTTACTACATATATTCCTTATATATCTAAAGTTACAGACCATTGGTTTAGAGACGTATACTTTGTAGCACCATTAGAAACAGAGATTATAACAAATGATGAAGATTATGAAGCTGAAACAGGAGAACGTTGGACTGAATATGAAACTAAAACTATAACGAACGAAGATGGTGAAGAAGAGATTGTATATCAACTATATTATTTAGATGATAATGGTAATTTAGGTGAAAAATATGATGGAACTTCAGAACAAGCCAAAGAAGAAGGTATAAAAGTTGCTAAAAAAGCTTTAGGAAAAACAATTGAAGAAATTGCTGCTGAAGGAACTATTCAAGCTGGAGGATGGTTTGAACCTAATTATTGGGCAGCTTATGAATATAAAGAAACAGAAGGTTCATGGGAATTATATGAAGGTGCAGAAGGTGAAGATGCTGTTGATATAAATAATCCAGGACAAATATATTATAGAGAGAGAATAAAAAGTAATATATCTCAAATACAAGACGGTCAAAGGGGACCAACAAATGAGAAAATTAAACAGATTTTTTCAACAAATAAATATTACATATATGATGGAACACCAGAAAGAGCAGAGTTAATAAAAGAGGATCAAGAAAAAACAGATAGAAGCAAAGATAATAAAGAAGATGATGAAAGAAATCCAGATTTAATAGGAAGCTTTTCTGTTACCAGAGATTCATTAACTGCATTTAATATGTTAGAAAATATGAATACACTTGATTCAGATGCAATATATAGAGATTTTAAAGAATTAATAGTAGAGTTAGATTATTTTGATAAAGAAGATTTAACTAATATACCAACAGAAGTATTTGAATGGCCAATACCAGAATGTGGTTCAGGAGGATGGCCGATCAGAAGATTTGAAAAAGTAGAAGATGTATTTGGAACTTTAATAAATTCAAAAGTTGATTTAAATAACTTAAAGAAAAAAAACGAAGTACTTATAGAAATAGTAAAAACTGGTGAAGGAGATGTAGGAGATCAAACACAAGTAGAGGATGGTACTGCAGAAGAAGTAGAAAATGAGGCAACAGCTAATTCTGAAAGCCTTGAGTTAGCAAAAGAAAAATCAATTGTAAAAGAAAAAAACGGACAAGATAATATAATAGAAGAAAATTTAATAAATCCAATAGCTGGACTAGAAGCCCTATATGCTTCTGGTGGTGGAGGATCAGGTTCAGGATATCAAGCATCAACATTTATAGAAACTGCAAAAAATGTTTGGGAACATGTTGTAAATGGAAATTATACATATGACAACTCTTATGGAAAAGCAGTACCAGTACCAGAACCACATATAGATTGTAGTGCATATGTATCTTGGGTTTTATATGAATATGGATATGACGATTTTGAAGGAGGACAAGTTAGTACGTCTGTATTTATGTCTACAGATTGGAATGCAAAATATGGTTGGGAAGTAATAGATGTTTCAGCTGGGGAAGACTGTAGTAGTAAGTTACAATCAGGAGATATTTTAGTTAGAGAAGGCGAAGGTACACATCATGTTCAAATAATAAAAGAAATAGATCCAAGTGGAAATATTATTGTATATGATTGTGGTTCTACATCTAATTGGAGTCAAGAAAATTTAGAAGGAATGATTTATAATAGTTTTGCAAAAACAAACTCTGCTCCAGGAAAAATTATTAGAATTGAAGATACAAATAATGGAGCTGAATTTGAAGGTTATGAACCTTACCAAGATGTTGTAAGTCCAATTACAGGAGAAATAATAGAAGCTGGAACAACAACTATTGATAATATAGAAACAGGTGTTGAAGAAGAAGTTGGATTTATAAAAATAAGAGCATTAGCAGAAGAAGATGTTGAAGCTTATTTCAATTCTGAAGCTGAAGAACTAGAAGGATATAAATATTATTATGAAGAATATGAAAGAGCAGGAGTTACTGATTATATATTATATATTGAAGGTTTTGATTTAAGAATTGTAAATGAGAGTTTACAACTTACTAATGATTTAGCAATAATAGATGAAAACACCGGAGAAATAAGAAATAGTTATACAGAAAATAACTACGATGATGTATATTCACAAAGTGCTAGAGAAATATTAGAAGAAAAAGAAGACAAAAGGGTAAAAGCAAGCCCAGTAGTACAAACGGGTGGAAAAATATTTGTAAAAGAAGGAACAGTACTTGGAAAAACATATACTGATGGAGCTGATGCTGGAGCAAATTCAGAAGAAGAGAGCACTGAATCTGAACCACTTCCAGATGATGCAAAAGAAAGACCAGGAATTGCATTAATACCAGAAGATCAAAAAACAATGACAACTGAAGATGGTGAAGTAATAGATATGCCAAATGGAAACTATATAAGACTAATCTTAAGAACTAATGAACTAGGTGGAGAAAATGGCCAAGATAAAGACTCAATTGTAGAAAATGTTGAAGATTACTTAGAAATAGATAACGAAAAACAAGAAGAAAACGATTGGGAATTATTTTTCTGGTTACCATTTGAATCAGGTGGTACAGATCAAGATGGTTGTGGACCAGAGAGTCAAGGTACTTGTTCAAGTGGTGAAACAGCAGTTGGAATTATTCAATGGACTGTATTGACATCTAAAAATATGAATAATATAGCATCACAATTTATACCAGGTTGTTTAGAAGAAGATCCTGTATTGTGTGCACCACTGGCAGCATATCAATCTTGGTCAGCATCAGATTTTTGGAATGACTACTGTGGAAGTAAACAGTTCCAAGCAACATTATCAAGTATTTGTGATACAGATAGAGATGGATTTTTACATTGTCAAATGGAAGTTGCAAAGAAACAATATTTAGACCCTATTCTTGAAGAATATCCATGGCTTGAAGAAAGACCATCATGTGTTCAAGGAGCAGTAATGCACTTAAAAGTATGGGGTGCAGATTATTCTTGGATTAGTAGTTATCAAAGTTCATCAGATGAAGATATTATATTAAAAGTTAGAAATACCATAGCCAATACAAGTTCTACAGCAGGAGAGGCAACTGGCGATGAATCTTCAGGAAGAGCATATAATGAACCTCAGATAGCATTAGAGATTTTAAGTGGAGCTATGAGTGCAGATGATGTAGAACAATGGGTTAGAACTAAAGATGTTAGTTATTTATCATTTGATTGGAAAAATTAGGAGGTAGATATGTCCAAAAGTAAAGAGAAAAATATTAAAAATATTAGAAAAGCAATTATTATTCTAGTAATAATGTTAATAATATTGTTAATTGCATTAATAATATTGTACAATAATCCAACAGATAAAACTTTAAGATATATCTATAATACGAAAGAAGAAGGTAATATAGATATAATGCCAACAAATGTTGATAAACTTTTTGAAGTATACAGTGGTAATGTAAATCAAAGAAGTTTATATAAGGCAATGTATTGTTTTGCAACAGAATATGTTGAAAAATATTACTTAGATACAAAAAACTTATCAAATGATGGTATAGAAGAATATTTTGATAGTAACTCAAAAAGTATAGAAAAGGAACTAGGAATATCTGATAAAGACAAATTTAATAGTTTTTGTGAAAATTTAAAAAATAACTTAAGTGGAGATAATTTAAATCTTGTTTCTTATACAATTATTCCTAATTATATAAAAAGAACAACTTCTTCTACAGAATGTTCAATTGTTATAAAATACGATAATAATTCTAAGATTGCTTTTTATTTATCAATTCAAAATGAGATAAATGAAAATAAAACACCGATATATTATGAAGCATGTACAGATGAGGAGATATTATCATACGAATATACAAATAATAATTATGTAACACCAGATGCAGTACAATCTCCTGGTAAAGTTATAGAATAAATAGAAAAGGGTATATTTTAAAAAATATACCCTTTTTATGTTTTAATTTGTGTTAATTAATTACATATAAAATTTTGGGTTATTTTTTTATTGACAAATAATTACATGCAGATTATTATATAACATTTCCAAAATTTAGTATTGCCATAAAGTAAGAAATAAGATACAATAAATATGGTATAATAGGTAGAATAATAAATAATTTTGTAGATAAAAGGAGGAGTTTTATGGAAAAATTAAATAATGCACAAGAAAAAACAGAAAAAAATAAAGCTCTTCCAGAGGTTTTTAAAGAGCTTGAAAAAATTAGAAAAGAGCAAATAAAAGAACAAATTGAAGAAAAAAATGCAAAAAAATCTAAAAGAAGAAAAAACAAACAAACTAAAAAGCAAGTATCAAAAAATGAAAAATTTGTAAATAGTAATTTAACAAATAAAACAAATATTAAAAACAGAAAGCAGACAGGTAATGTACATAAGCAAAAATATAATATTAATTTAAGAGATTTAATAGTTGAAAGAGACCCAATAAGTATTATTATGGTAAGCGTTGTAGCCCTATTAGGTATAACAATGTTTTCTAGTAATTACATATTCGCAAAAGAAGAGGAAAGTTATTTAGATAACAAACCAAAAGAAATTATTGGAACTTTTGAAAAAAACGAAAATGCTATTAATCTACCTCAAATATTAACAGACAATATAAATACAACTGAAAGTAAGGAAATGCTTACAGAACAGAGACAAGTAGAATTTCAAACAGAATATACAGAAAATGCAAAACTTCCAAAAGATGAACAAGTAGTAACACAGACTGGTATACTAGGACTAGAAGAAATTTCTTTTATAAGAACTTATAGTAATTCAGAAATTGTAAATGATACTATTATTAATGTAAAAACTATAGAAACTCCAGTAACTCAAAAAATAGATGTAGGAACAAATGAATATCTAGCTGAGCAGAAGATTCATATTGGAGATACTTTATATGCAAAAGAAAAAGCTTTTTTATATAGTGAAATGAACGAAGGCTCTGAACTTATTGGTACAATTATTCAATACTACGATGTTGTTTTATTAGATATTGTAGATAGTTGGTGTAAAGTTCAAATTTTTGATTATGTTGGGTATGTAAATAAAGATAGTTTTGTATCAGCTTTTGTTGATCCTGAAATGATAGATAAATGTAGAAGACAAAAAATTGTTACAAATGTAAATGAAAATATGAGTATGAATCAAAAAAGTGGTCTTACTTTAGAAGACTACAAAACAATTTTTTCAAATAATTCAAGTGATGTAAATAAAATTTTTGAACAAAATGCAGAAGTATTTTATAATATGGAAGAAAAATACAATATAAACGGATTATTTTTAGCAGCAATTGGAATACATGAAAGTGCTTGGGGAACTTCAGCAATTGCTCAAAATAAAAGAAATTTATTTGGATATGGTTCTTACGATTCAGATCCATACAATATGTCTTATATGTTTAATGAATATGCAGATGGAATAGAACTAGTTGCAAAAATGCTAACAAAATATTACATAAATCCTGCTGGAACAGATATATATGAAGGCGAACAAGCTGTAGCAAGTTACTATAATGGCTCTACAATAAAAGCTGTTAATATTAGATATGCAAGTGATCCAGATTGGAATGTAAAAGTGTATAATACAATGAAGGCATTATATGATAAAATTGCCCCATAGTATTAGTTTTCAAATTAATTAAAAAGAGGGAGCTATTGTGCTAAAAAAAGAAAAATTAAAAAAATTTTTTATAATTATATTAATAATAATTATTATATTAATTTTAATACTTGGATATAGTTTTATTTTTAAAAGAAATAGAATGGTTAATAGTTTTTCTAATCAAATTGTAAAAATGTTTGAAGAAAATAAAGATCCAAATTTTAAAATTAATCAAATTTTAATTTATAGTAGTGCTGATGCAACTGATTATAGTGAAAATAAAAATTTGCAAGATTTATCAATTTCTCAATATACGGATATTGCTATATATATTGAAAATAAAAACGGAGAGCAAGAATTAAATGAGCAAAATACAATAAATAAATTATATATAGATAATATAAAATTAGAAACTAATCAAGATAATGCAAACTTAAATTTTTCTTATAAAAATCCTAAAAATTTTGGAAAATTTGAGGAATTAAATAATCAAAACGAAAGCATTGAATTTGAAGTTATTCATTCAAATGAAGATAGTAATGATGATTATAGTGTACCAAAATTTTTTACGGATTGCTCAAACCCAATTACTTTAGGTTTTACTAATATGAATATTGTAGAGCATTTTAAAGTTGAAGAAGAAAATAGATTACTTTCTTTTAATGGAAGCATTTTAAAGGATGCAAATGTAGATTTACAGAAAATAACACCAAAGATTAGTTTTGAAATTCATATTATAAATAATATGAATGAAGAATATTTTTGTAAAGTATTTCTTGATGTGGCTTTGCAAAATAGTGAAGGTAGTGTTGAGTCTGGGTATTTAATTTTGTTAAACCATTATGCAAATAACGAATATAGTTTTATAAAAGTAGAAAAATAAATTTTGGGGTAAAGGAGAATAATATGGAAAAGAAGCAGAAAATATTGTCAATATGTATTTCTTTTATATTTATAATTTTATTATTTAATATAAATGTTTTTGCAGAAGAAGAATTTTCATTTGACAATATTTATTATAAAGCAAATGTAGAATCAAATACAGAGATGAAGGTTAAACTTTCTAAGATAGATAATGAATATTATTTATTTCTACCTTCTTCAGCTGATATGACAAATTTAAATCTAATAAATGATAATAATGTAGAAGTGCGTATATATAAAGATGGAAAACAATTTATCTTAGACAATACTCAAACATTTAATGTAGATCAATTTTGTTTAGAAAAACCAACAGATGGTATATATACTTTTGGATTGATTGTATATGAGCAAGGAATAGGAATTCAATATACATTAAATATAATGAAATCAGAAAATATAGACAGTATGTTTATTGTAAGTGACGATTTATCAAAAGGCAGGGATTATATAGAGTCTGATGAGGCACATAATGCAAAAGCAAAAGGAAGTGTAGCATTACTAAAAAGTGATAATACAACAATATATGATGGCGAATTAAAGGAAATAAAAGGTAGAGGAAATTCAAGTTGGGCAAAACCTAAAAAACCATATCAAATAAAATTCGATAAAAAACAAGATTTATTAGAAAATGGAGAAAAAAGTAAAAAATGGATTTTACTTGCAAATTATGTCGATGCTAGCTTAATACATAATGAAATTTCTTATAATTTAGCAAAAGAAATGGGGTTAGAAAATTCACCAGATTGTAAAACAATAGACTTATATTATGATGGAGAGTATAGAGGAACTTATCTTCTTTCTGAAAAGGTTGAAATAGGAGATGGAAGAGTAGAAATTGACGACCTAGAAGAAGCTTTTGAAGAAGCCAATCCTGATGTAGATATGGATGACTTACCTACAAGTCAAGCTACTACTTCAAATGGAGCTTTATATCAATATGTTGAAGATTTAAATAATCCAGAAAATATAAATGGTGGATATTTAATAGAATTAGATAATGCTTATTATGGAGCTGAAAAAAGTTGGGTAAAAGTTTCAAGTGGTAATTATTTTGTAGTAAAATCACCAGAATATACTTCAAATGATGGTATGCTTTATATAAGTGAGTTTCTTCAAGAAATAGATGATTGTATAAAAAATAATGGAATAAATCCAAATACTGGAAAAAAACTTGAAGAATATGTTGATATAGAATCTTTTGCAAAATATATATTAGTTCAAGAGTTTATAAAAAACTGGGACTTTTTTGCATCGTCAACATTTTTCTATAAACCAGCAGATGAAGATAAATTATACGCAGGTCCAATTTGGGATTGTGATGGAGCTTTAGGAGTAAGATGTGACTTGGAAAATTATACTTCACCACAAGGTTTTATGGGAAGAGGCTGGAGTCATTATTTATTAGATATACCTGTAATAAAAGAAGAAATTAAAGCATACTTTAATAATACATTAGAACCAATAGTAAATAATATTTTATTAGGTAATGAAAGTGGTCAATTTTTAAAGTCTATAAATACATATGTAGACAGTATTAATGCTTCACAAAAAATGAATTATAAGCTTTGGGATATATATAGTGAAGATGTTATAATTGATTTTAATAGTTATGAAGAAAGTATAGAATATTTAAGAAATTTTATAGTAGAAAGAACAAAATGGATAAAAGAAGAATTTAATGACGAAGAAGAAAATGATGAAGAAAAAGACAATGTAGATGAAGATTTAGATGAAGATGAAGGAAAAAATGAAGAGGAAGATACACATAATTTAATTATTTGTAATCCTGTATTTTTTGATGCTAAATATTATGAGAGCTTATATCCAGATTTGAAAAATGCTTATGGTGAAAACTACGAAGGTTTATATGAACATTATATACTTTGTGGAATAAGAGAAGGAAGACAAGCATCTAGAGTTTTTAATGCAGAGTTTTATATAAATTATTATCCAGATTTAAAGCAAGCTTTTAATGGAAATAATAAATATGTTGAGGCTTTAAATCATTTTATGAATTTTGGAATTAAAGAGGGTAGAAGAGGAAGTTTAGAATTTTCTCAGGCATATTATAGACAAACATACAAAGATTTAGATAATGCTTTTGGAGATGACTTAAAACAATATTATATTCATTATTGCTTATATGGAGCTAAAGAAAAAAGAATTGCAATGCCAAATATTGTAATAACAGATGGATTTTTCTTCGATGCTAAGTGGTATGCTGAGAAATATTCAGATTTAAAAGAAGCGTTTGGAAATAATTACGTAGAACTTTACAAACATTATATACTTTGTGGAATAAAAGAAGGAAGACAAGGTAGTGCTGTTTTTGATCCAAAAGAATATATAAATACTTATGAAGATTTAGAAAAATCTTTTGTAGGAGAAAATAAATATACTCAAGCTTTAGAACATTTTTGGATTTTTGGTATTAGAGAAGGCAGAATAGGAAGCCAGGATTTTAATGTTCAGATTTATAGAAAAAATAACATAGATTTAGAAAAAGCTTTTAATACAAATTTACTTGATTATTATATACATTATTTAAATTATGGAATATATGAAAATAGAATTTGTAAATAGTTTAATAAACAAGAAAGAGGATATATAAATGCAAATATTGGTTTTAATAATTTTAATTTTCGTAAATGCATTTTTCGCAGCAGCTGAAATAGCCTTTATTTCGCTAAATGATGCAAAAATAGAAAAAATGGCAAAGGAAGGAAATAAAAAGGCAAAGTCAATTGAAAAAATGGTAAAGAATCCTAGTAAATTTTTAGCAACTATTCAAATAGGAATAACACTTGCAGGATTTTTATCAAGTGCTTTTGCAGCAGATACTTTTGTTGATAAATTAGCACCTGTATTAAATAGTTGGTTCCCAACTGTAGGAGTTTCTGCTTGGAGAGCAATTTCACTTGTTTTAATTACAATTATTCTTTCTTATTTTACTTTAATTTTTGGAGAATTAGTACCAAAAAGATTAGCTATGAAACATTATGAAAAAATTGCTTTTGGCTCAATTGGAATAATAAGAATAATTTCTCTATTAACTGCTCCCTTTGTTAAATTTTTAACATTTTCTACAAATGTAGTTTCAAAAATTTTTGGTGTTACAGAAAATGAAGAAAGCACAGTTACAGAAGAAGAAATAAGAATGATGGTAGACGCAGGACAAGAAAAAGGTACTATTCAAAAAGATGAAAAAGAAATGATAAATAATGTATTTGAATTTAATGATAGAACTGTATCTGAAATAATGACAGATAGAACAAATATGTTTGCAGTAGACTCAAATACAAGTATAGGTGAAGTTATAGAGGAATTAACAGAAGAAAGAGGCTATAGTCGAATTCCTATTTATGATGAGACTATTGATGAAGTAAAGGGAATAGTATATTTAAAAGATATTCTTTTATCTAATAAAAATAGAAATAATAAAATTAAAAGTTTAGCTAAAGAAGTTTATTTTGTACCAGAAACTAAAAAAGTAAATGAATTATTTAAAGAATTTCAAAAAAATAAAAAACAAATAGCTATAGTTGTAGATGAGTATGGTGGAACTGCTGGTGTTGTTACAATGGAAGATATTTTAGAAGAATTAGTTGGTGAAATCTATGACGAATATGATGTACCAACTGAAAAATACGAAAAGCTAGATGAAAATACTTTTTTAGTAGATGGAACTATTTCAATTTATGAACTTGAAAAAATATTAGATATATCAATTCCAGAAGGGGATTATGATACTTTATCTGGATATATATTAGAAGAACTTGGAAGAATTCCAAAACCAAAAGAAAAACCAGTTGTAGAGACAGATAAGGCAATATATAAAGTTGAAAAGTTTGAAGATAATAGAATTGTAAGTGTAAAGATTTGTAAAGTTTTAGAAGGTGAAAAAGAAGAGGAAAAAGAATAAAATTTATAATTATTAAACAAAAAGTTGTGTAAATTAAAAAAATAATTTGCACAACTTTTTACTATTTTTTCTCAAACAATGAAGTATATAAATAAAATAAAAAAATTTATTTTAATGTGATTAAAAATGAAATATAAATGTAATTGACTTTGAAAAAAATAAAAAATATAATTTCATTAAATATGATATGAAAGGAAGTACAATATGTATTTAATGGTAAAAAAATGGATGATAAAAAATTAAAATCTAATTTAATTTTTTGGGGTATAGTATTATTATTCTTACAAATAGTTATAATAATTATTAATATTAAAGCTGAAAATTCATATGCTTTGATAGGTGCTGGTCTTTCAATAGTATTAATTGCATTATTTATGATTTTCTCTTTTAAAAAGAGTAAATTAGGACCTATTTTTGGAATAATATTATCAATACTTTATATTGTATCCTTAGACTTTGTAAGTATAGTTATAGGCATATTGCTTTTAGCAGATTGCATAAAGTTCTTAAAAAATCTTAATTAAAATAAAAAAGAAAATAAACTTAGAAATAAGCTTATTTTCTTTTTTATTTGATAGATTCTCAAAATAATCAATTAGTTAACTATGTCTCATACAACCTATGACACATTTGCTTAAACTAAATATATAATAACATCTTTTTTTTTATATATTCCATAATTATTCCTCCAAGATATATATAATATTCTTTGATACTAAAACGATTATAACATTAATTTATATAATTTTAAAGTTTATTTTTTCTTTGTTACCTTCTTCTATACAGTATTTTTTGAGAAAATCCAAAAAATAAAAAAGTTAGCAAATTATAAAAAATGCTAACTTTTTGGAGGCGCCACCCGGATTTGAACCGGGGATCAGAGTTTTGCAGACTCGTGCCTTACCACTTGGCTATAGCGCCATAATTATATTATAAAAAAATGGAGCGGGAAACGGGGCTCAAACCCGCGACCTTCGCCTTGGCAAGGCGACGCTCTATCAACTGAGCTATTCCCGCATACAAGTGCTTTTGTAAAAGCATTACTATAATACCAAAAAAAAAAGCAAAAGTCAATAGATTATATAATATTTTTTATAAACATATTGTTAATATAATTATATTCTAATAAGGCATAAAAATTACTAATAATCTTAATAAAATATTTTTAAGCTTACGCAAATAATGAATATACAATTTAAAAATGATATGTTATAATCTATATAGAATTTAAATAAAAGGAGAAATATATGAGAAACAAATTTTTAAAAAAAGTATTTGCTTTTATTATATTTTTAGCTATTTTATTTATAACTATATTAAAAAATAACGTAAGCTATGCTTCTTCAGGGGATTACTATATAAAGGTAAATTATGAAGCAAATGTAGTTACCATTTATGAAAAAAATGGAAATAATTTAACACCTATCAAGGCAATGATTTGCTCTTGTGGTACGGCTACACCAACTAGCGGAGTTTACAAACTAAATTATAAATATCGCTGGTTAGCACTTTTTGGAGGTGTATATGGTCAATATTGTTCTAGAATTGTAGGAAATATATTATTTCATTCAGTACCATATACCAGAAATGGAGATGCTAGCTCTTTAGAATTTTGGGAATACGATAAATTAGGTACATCAGCATCTGCTGGATGTATTCGTTTAAAAATAGAAGATGCAAAATGGATTTACGATAATTGCAAAAGTGGAACAGAAGTAGAATTCTATGCAAGTAGTGATCCAGGACCTTTAGGAAAACCAAGTGCTATGCATTTAACAGAATTATTTGAATATTTAAGAGGTTGGGATCCTACAGATCCAAATTCAAATAATCCATGGCATTCTTTTAATGATATTGCTTTTGATAGTAAATTTTATGCTGACAATAATCCAGATTTGAAAAATGCATTTGGATATGATGAAAATAACTTAAAAATTCATTGGTACAATACTGGCATAGAAGAGGGAAGACAAGCTTCTTGCAATTTTAATGTTAGATATTATTTAGAAAATAATTCTGATTTAAAAAATGTTTTCGGAAATAATTATATGGCAGCATATAAGCACTATTTGAGTGGTGGATATAACGAGGATAGACCTACTTCAGAAAATTTTAATATAAGCATTTATAGATTATTTAATAAAGATTTACAAGGTATGAATAATTATGATTTAATTCTTCATTATAGAAATTTTGGATATAAAGAAAATAGAATATCTGAAATAAATTCAAATAGAAAAATAATAGTATTTGATTATAACGAATATGCAAATTTTAATTTAGATTTAAAGCAAGCTTTTGGAAATAATGAAGAGGCTTTGTATAAACATTGGATTTCAAATGGAATAAAAGAAGGAAGACAAGCTTCTAGTATATTTGATGTAGAGTATTATTTATCTAATAATTCTGATTTAAATAATACATTTGGAAAAGATTATGTAAGTAGTTATAAGCATTTTCTAGAAACAGGAATTTATGAAGATAGAAAAATTTCAGAAACCTTTGATGTTAATTTTTATAGAGTATACGAAGATTTAAAAAATTTAAGTAATGCTGATGCAATTTTTCATTTTGCTAAATTTGGAAAAAATGAAGGTAGAATAGGTAATTTAGCTGGTGAAATAGAGAAAATAGTATTTGATAGTGATTTTTATGCAAATTCAAATCAAGATTTAAAAAATGCTTTTGGAAATAATAAAGATGCTTTAAAAAATCATTTTTATAAAAATGGAATTGCAGAAGGAAGAGTAGCATCAGAAGTTTTCTCTTTAAAAGATTATGTAGAAAATAATATAGATTTGAAAAATGCATTTGGAGAAGATTATAAGTCTGCATTGTTTCATTTTATAGGTAAAGGAATAAGTGAGGATAGAAAGACATCAAAAAACTTTGATATAAGAGTATATAGAAAATATAATGAGGATTTATATAAAGCTTTTGGAGAAAACAATATTGAATATTTTATGCATTATATAAAATATGGAAAAGCAGAAGGAAGAAAATGTATATAGAAAAAATAACTGGTAATAATATACACAAATAAACATAGGAGAATTTATAATGAGCAATAAGAAAATAGAATTGAAACAAGGAATAAATTTACATTTTATTCAGACTAATATTTTTAAAACTAATTTAGCTTGTGTTTTATTAACTGTACCATTAGAAAAGGAAACTGTAACAGAAAATGCTATAATACCTTTTTTATTAAAAAGAGGAACTAAGAAATATAAAACACAAGAAGAAATTAGTAAAAAATTAGATGAATTATATGGTGCATCTTTTGATTGTGGTATTGACAAGATTGGAGATAATCAGGTCTTGAAATTTTATGTAGAAACTATTAGAGATGAATATACAAATAATACAGAAAATCTTATGGATGAAGCTTTAGATTTATTGTTAGAAATAGTATTTAATCCAATTTTTGAAAAAGAATGTTTTAAAGATGAATTTTTAAAAACGGAAAAGGAAAAATTAAAAAGAATTATAGAAAGTAAAATAGATGATAAAGATCTTTATGCGTTAGAAAATTGCTTAAATACTATGTATAACAATGAAGGTTTTGGTATTTACAAATATGGAAATCTAGAAGATGTAGATAAAATAACAAAAGAAAATATTACAAGTCAATATTTAAAATTGATACAAACTGCTAAAATAGATATATTTATTTCTGGAAATATGAATGAAAATCATTTGAAAACTATATTATTAGAAAATTCAAATATTGAAAAGTTAATACCAAGAGCAGAGAATTATAAATTGAATAATGAATTCACAGAAATTAAACAAAAAGTGGATAAACCTAGAGAAATTACAGAAAGTATGAATATATCTCAAGGAAAACTTGTAATAGGAATGGATATTTTAAGTAAACAAAAAAATTTACAATGTGTATCTTTGGTATATAATGCAATTCTAGGTGATGGTGCAGCTTCAATGCTTTTTCAAAATGTTAGAGAAAAAGCAAGTCTAGCTTATAGCGCAAGATCTAATTTTGTAAAGCAAAAATTAAATATTTTTATTAGATGTGGTATAGAAATATCTAATTATGAAAAAGCTTTAGAAATTATAAAAGAACAATTAGAAAATATAAAACAAGGAAATTTTACTGATGAAGATATAAGGAATGCAAAAAAATATTTAATTTCTGGAGTTAAATCTGTAAGTGAAGAACAAGATACAGAAGTAGTATATTATATAGGTCAAGAAATTGCAAAAACTAACATGGATTTAGAAACATATTTAGAAAATATAGAAGCAGTTACTAAAGAAGAAATTATAGAGCTTGCTAATCAGATTCAAATTAATACAATTTATTTTTTAAAGGATTAAAATTATTTTCAGGAGGAAATTTTAGTGCAAATAATAGAAAACAATAAAATACAAGAGAAAGTATATATTGAAAAAATGAAAAATGGACTAACGGTAATGGTATTTCCAAGAAAGAATATACAAAAAAAATATATAATCTGGGGTACAAAGTTTGGCTCAATAGATAATCATTTTATTAGTCCAGGAGATACAGAAGAAACGATTGTGCCAGATGGAATAGCACATTATTTAGAACACAAATTGTTTGAACAAGAAAATGGAAAAAATAGTTTAGATGTACTATCTAGCTTAGGTGTAGATGCAAATGCTTATACAAGTAATTCTATAACAGCATACTTATATGAATGTTCGGACAATTTTTATAAAGCTTTGGATGAATTTATGAATTATGTTCAAAATCCATATTTTACAGATGAGAATGTAGAAAAAGAGCGTGGAATTATTGGACAAGAAATAATGATGTATGATGATTATCCAGATTGGAAATTGTATATGAATGCCATAAGATGTATGTATTCTAAAAATTCAATTAGGATTGATGTTGCTGGAACAAAAGAAACTATAGCTAAAATAAATAAGGAAAATTTATATAAAATATATAATACTTTTTACAGATTAGATAATATGGTTTTAGTAGTAGCAGGTGATTTTGAAATTAATGATATATTAAAAAATATAGAAGAAAGGATAACATTACCAAGAAATAAAACAGATATAAAAAGAATATATGAAACTGAACCAGAGGAAATATTTAAGAAACAAGAAGAAGCAGAAATGGAGATTAGTCTACCTTGCTTTATGATAGGCTATAAAGATAAAGTTGAAATAGAAAAGTTTGCTAAAAAAGATTTAGCAATGGATATAATTTTTTATTTGATATTAGGAAAAAGTTCAGATTTATATCAAAGATTGTATAATGAAGGACTTTTATATTCAGAATTAACTTATGATTATGAATTTTCAAAAAATTATGCACATTTATTAATTCAAGGTCAATCAAGTAATCCAGAAGAGGTTATAGAACAAATAAAAAATGAGATTGAAAAATTCAAAAAAACGGGTTTTAAAGAAGAAGAATTTTTAAGAATTAAAAAGAAATTATATGGTGAATATGTAAAAGAATATAATGATATTGCTGTAGTGGCAAATAATTTATTATCGGATTATATAAAGGGAATTGGTCCTTTTATATATTTTGAAGAATTTAATATTTTAACAAAAGAAACAGTTGAAGAAATATTAAAAGAGGTATTAGTTGAAGAAAAAAGAGTTACCTCAATTATAAGACCACTAAAAAAGAAATAGAAGGAGTTTTATATGGATATTGTAACTTTTCCGGCCTTTAATATAAGTATAGAAATTCCTAAAATAGCATTCAGTATATTAGGTGTAGATATACATTGGTATGCTGTTTGCATAGTTTTAGGAATTATAGTAGCATTTGTTTTATGCAAAATTAGTAAAGAAAAATATTATATAGATTTTCAGCAAGTTTTAGAAATTATGGCAATAGCTCTAATATTTGGTATAATAGGAGCTAGACTATATTACATAATATTTAATATAACTGATTATTTAGAAAATCCAATTGAAATATTAAATTTTAGAAATGGTGGACTTGCTATTTATGGCGGACTTATAGCAGGAGTAATTGTAATTATAAAAATGTGTAAAAAATATGGAATTAATAAATTGGATTTTTTTGATTATATAGTTCCTTTTGTAAGTATAGCACAATGTATAGGAAGATGGGGAAATTTTTTCAATATAGAAGCGTATGGATACCAAACTGATAGTTTATTTAGAATGGGAATTTTTACAGAGCAAGGCTACATGGAAGTACACCCAGTATTTTTGTATGAATGTATAATTTGTTTAATTATGTTTTTTATTTTAAGAGCTTTGCAAAAAAAGCGAAAATTTGCTGGTGAAATTTGTTTTAGTTATTTAGCAATGTATTCATTTGCAAGATTCTTTTTAGAAGGATTAAGACAAGATAGTTTGATGTTTTTAGATTTTAGAATTTCTAAAGTAGTATCACTTATAATTTTTGTATATTCTTGTTGTTTTTTACTAAAGGGAAAACTTAAAAATAGAAAATAGTCGAAAAGTGTAAAAAAAGACAACTTTTGTCGAACGAAAAAATCAGCAAAACTTGCTAAATTATTGACTTTGCTGTGGTAATATGTTATTTTAAAATTGTACTAAGGAGAAAATGTATTTAAGGAGAGTGATTGTATGTTAAATGATGAAATTTGTAAATTAAGGGATAGACTTAATGAGAGCATTGCAGAAGGAAAAGATTATGCAATCATATATAATATTAGTGTAGAATTAGACAATTTGATTGCAAAGTTTTACGAAGAAAAAATATATAAACTTAACTAAAATACTAAATAAAAAAATATACATAAATAATATAATAAAATTTAAATAAAAATGCAAAAAGTATATTCTTTTTGCATTTTTTGATATATAATAATAAAAAATAAAATTTTTAGGAGTATATCTTGAATAAATTAATTGAAGAAAAAATAAAATTTAATGGAAAAAGATTAAAGGTTATAGAAAAAACTTATGAAAATAGTGAAGGAAAATTGTATAAAAGAGAGTGTGTAGAACCTGGAGATGCTGCTTTAGTAATGCCAATTAATGAAAAAAATGAGGCAATTTTCATTAAACAATTAAGAGAAGTTATAGGTAAAGTAGAATTGGAATTTCCAGCAGGTATTATAGATAAAGACGAAAAGCCAGAAGCTACAGCTAAGAGAGAATTAGAAGAAGAAACTGGTATTGTTGCAAATAGCATAGAACATTTAATTACAGTTTATCCTTCTTGTGGATATACAAGTGAGAAAGTACATATATTTGTAGCAAAAGATTTCTCAAAAGGAGAAACTCATTTAGATGAAGATGAGGAAATATTAGAAATAGAAAAAATTCCTTTAGATAAATGCTTTGATTTAGCAAAGGAGAATTATTTCGAACAAGCAACTTTAAATTTAGCAATTTTAATGTATTATTTTAAATATATAAACAAATAGTTGGAGGAATTATGGAAGTATTAAGAGAAAAATTGGCAAGTATAGATATTAAAAATTTAATTGCTATTTTTGATATTCAAATAGCAATTGCTGTGATTATAATATTTTTCTTATTGCGAAGTGTTTTTGCAAAAATAATTTTAAAAATAGTATATAAAGTAAGAAAAGATAAATCAGATGTAAAATCAGATGGAATGTATAAAACTTTAAAGACTTTTTTTGTTTTATTAGGTTTTTACTTGGCAATTAGAATATTACCAGTTAACTCACAAGTAATGGTAATAGCAAATGATATATTTAAAATTATTGTAATGATATTCATAACTAAATGTATTACTTCTGCAATAACTCCAAAATCAATTTTATTCAAATCTTTTACTAATTACTCAAGCAATAAAATGGTAAATAATTTTATATGTAAAATTACTAGAGCAGTTATTTGGGTTATTTCTATATTTATTATACTATATATGAATAAAATAAATTTAAATGGTTTAGCTGCTGGTCTTGGAATTGGTAGTGCTGTAATTGCTTTGGCAGCACAAGATTTAGTAAAAAGCTTATTAAGTGGTATGGCAATTTTAACAGACAAACCATATAACATAGGAGATTGGATAGAAATTGGTACTTTTGCTGGAACTGTTACAGATATTACTTTTAGAAGTACAAGAATAAGAACAACTAATAACTCAATTATAAATATTCCTAATGCTAATATTGCAACAGAGTATGTTACTAATTGGAATACTTTATCAACAAGAAGATTTGATTTAGTACTTGGTCTTAGTCTACAAACTACTTCTGAGCAAATTAAAAAAATTGTAAAGGAAATTAGAGTAGTTTTAGAAAATAATCCAAATGTTGTTCCAGACAGTGTTGAAGTGAATTTTGATAATATTACAGCTTACAGCAATGATATAAAAATATTTTTATATGTAAATGAAAAGGATTATGTAAAATTTTTAAAAATAAAAGAAGATTTGTTATGTGATTTATTGTTTTTAGTAGAAAAAGAAAATATAGATTTAGCATATCCAACACAAACAGTATATGTTAAGAATCAGGAGGAAGAAAACGCATGAGCTTAGGTTTAGCTTTAGCAGGCGGTGGTTTAAAAGGAATTGCTCATATAGGAGCGTTAAAAGCACTGAAAGATATAGATGTAAAAATAGATTATCTATCTGGGACTAGTTCTGGAGCTTTAATAGGTACGATTTATGCTCTAGGATATGATACAGACGAAATATTAAAAAGATTCTTAGATTACTATAAAGAAATGACAAAAATACCAAAAAAACCTTTATTTAAAGCAGGGGTAACTTATTTAAGTAGTGGAGTGGCTAGAATAGAAGGTTTAATTCCTGGAGAAAATATTGCTAAAATAATAAAAGATTGTGCTAAAGAAAAAAATATTTCAAATATGAATGAGATTAGTATTCCTTATGCAATTGCAACAGTAGATACAATATCAACAAAAGAGTGTATATTTTTATCTAGACATTATGATTTAAAAAATGATAATATAGATTATTTATATGATGCACCTATAGATATTGCAACAAGAGCAAGTATTGCATTTCCGGCTGTGTTTACACCATGTGAATACAAAGGATATAATTTTATAGATGGTGGAACAAAAGATAATTTACCAGTACATATTCTAAAAGATATGGGAGCAACTAAAACTATAGGATTAAGCTTTAAAATAGATGAATATAAACCAGAGCCAAATCTTTTTGCAATTTTACTAAGAGCAGTTGATATTTTTTCACTAAAAGATGTTCGAAAAGCACAAAAAGAGGCGGATTTAGCAATTGAAATAGATGCAGCAGGGACAAGTCTTTTAGAAGTAGATGATGTAGATAAAGTATTTAAAATTGGATATGATACAATTTTAAAAAATAAAGAAAAAATATTAAAACTTATAGAAGAATAATGAGTTTATTTTAGAGAGGAATTAATTTTTTATATGAAGGCTTTAATTACAGGAGCTTCTTCTGGAATTGGTAGAGATATTGCAAGATATTTATCTGAACTTGGATATGATTTAATAATAGTTGCTAGAAGAAGAGAAAAATTAGAGGAGTTAAAAGAAGAATTAAAAACAAATGTAGAAATTGTTTGCTTAGATGTAAGTAAAGAAGAAAACTGTTATAAAATATTTGAAGAATATAAAGATATTGATATATTAGTAAATAACGCAGGATTTGGTTTGTTTGGACATTTTGATACTACAGAACTAGATAAAGAACTAAATATGATAGATACTAATATAGTAGCAGTTCATATACTTACAAAATTATATTTGCAAGAAATGAAAAGAAAAAATAATGGATATATATTAAATATGGCTTCAATTGCAGGATTTATGCCAGGACCATTAATGGCAACTTATTATGCTACAAAAAATTATGTGGTAGCTCTTACGAGAGCTATTCAAAAAGAATTAAAAAAAGAGAAATCTAATGTAAAAATATCTGTGGTTTGTCCTGGACCAGTAAAAACAGAATTTAATGAGGTTGCAGGTGTTAAATTTTGCATTAGAGGAGTTAGTAGCGAGTATGTTGCTAAATATGCAATTAATCAAATGTTAAAGGGAAAAGGATTAATTTTGCCAAGCATTCTAATTAAATGTGTTAAAATTTTAGTTAAAATTGTACCAGATAGCTTAGTTACAGAAGTTTCTTATCATGCACAAAAATCAAAAAATAGATAAACTATAATTTCTAATTATAGTTTTTTCTTTTGCCAATAATAACTTGCTATTTTTTTTAGTTAGTGAGATAATTATAATAGAAAAAAATAGGAGTGATAGATTTGGCTAGCAATAATACATTAATGCAGTATTTTGAATGGTATTTACCTAGTGATTCTACACTTTGGGATAAGGTTACAAAAGATGCAAAACACTTGAATAGTATAGGAATTACAAGTGTTTGGTTGCCACCAGCATATAAAGGTGCTAGTGGTAAAAATGATGTAGGCTATGGAGTTTATGATTTATACGATTTAGGAGAATTTGATCAAAAAGGCTCTATTCCCACAAAGTATGGAACAAAAGATGAATACTTAAATGCAATAAAAGTTTTAAAAGAAAATAATATAAAAGTATTAGCTGATATAGTTTTAAACCATAAATTAGGAGCTGATGAAACAGAAGAAGTATTAGCTGTTCAAGATGATGCAAGTAATAGAAATGTGAGTTTAAGCGAAGCAAAACCAATAAAAGCTTGGACAAAATATATTTTTCCAGGTAGGAACAATATGTATTCTGATTTCAAATGGAACTGGACACATTTTCATGGAGTAGATTGGGATGATGCTACTTCAACAACTTCAATATATAAATTTTATGGAAAACATTGGGACAATAATGTAGACAAAGAAAAAGGCAATTTTGATTATTTAATGGGAGCTGATATAGATTTAAATAATTTTGATGTTATAACAGAACTAAAAAAATGGGGCAGATGGTATATAAATTTTACAAATATTGATGGCTTTAGATTAGATGCAGTAAAACATATTAGGTCGGAGTTCTTCCCAGAATGGCTAAATTTTTTAAGACAAGAAACTGGAAAAGATTTATTTTCAGTTGGAGAATATTGGAGTACAAATATAAGTACTATATTAGATTATTTAAATAAAACTAATAATTGTATGTCTTTATTTGATGTACCTCTTCATTATAATTTTTATAGAGCTTCAATTAGTAATGGAGAATTCAATATGAGTGAAATATTTGAAGGAACACTAGTAGAAGCAATGCCAGAAAAAGCTGTAACTTTTGTAGACAACCACGATACAGAACCTGGACAAGCTTTAGAATCCTTTATTCTAGACTGGTTTAAGCCATTGGCATATAGCTTAATTTTACTTAGAAAAGATGGTTTACCTACAGTTTTTTATGGTGATTATTATGGAATTCCAGAAAAAGAAGTAACTAGCAAAAAAGATATATTAGATTTAATTTTGAAAGTTAGAAAAGATTATGCCTATGGAGAACAATACGATTATTTTAACGATAAGAATATTATAGGATTTACAAGATTAGGAGATGTAGAACATACAAACTCAGGTGTTGCTGTTGTAATGACCAATGGCTTGGGAGGCTCAATTACAATGAACATAGGAAAAAAATTAGCAGGATGTACTTTTTATGATTGTACTAAAAATGTAGATACTACAGTTACTGTAGATAGCGAAGGTAATGGAGTATTTCATTGTAGAGATGGAAGTGTATCTATATGGATTAAACAAGGAGAAATTTTAAATTGAATAACTAAAAAACCTTTTGAAGAATAAAATACTTCAGGAGGTTTTTTTATGTTTGAAATTAAGGATTGTATTTTACAAAAAGAATTAAAGTATAATGAGGATGTAATATTGATATATGAAATTCATTATCCAAAAATTATTTGTACTTTCAACAATTGTTGTATCCAAAGATTTAATAAATATAATGAGGTAATATCTTTAAGCTTACAGAAAAAGGCAGAAAATGAATTATATCAAGATGCAATAAACTTATACTTATATAATAAGGAAAATGGATATCCATTGATGCAGTATGATATTGTTCAAAAGTTTGAAATTACAACAAATCAAAATAATTTAATAAGTTTATATACTGATGAATATATATTTACTGGTGGAGCTCATGGAAATACTACGAGAACTTCTCAAAATTGGAACATGAATGAAGGATGTAAAATAGCTTTAAAAGAAATATGTAAATGCAATATAAATTATAAGTTTAATATAATAAAATCTATTTGTATGCAAATTTCTGAGAATCCAGATATTTATTTTGAAGATGCCTGCAAATTAGCTTTAGAAAATTTTAATGAAAATAATTACTATTTATTAGACCAAAAAATAGTAATTTATTTTCAGCAATATGAGATAGCACCGTATTCTTCTGGTATTTTAAGCTTTGTAGTTAATTGTTAAAAAATTATATAATTCACATAGAATTCATAAACTTTTAATAAAGTTTTAATGAAATATAAATAAAATGAATTTGAAATAAATAGTAAAGGAGGAAGTAAAATAAGTAAGATAGATTTAAGAGAAACAAACCAGCTAATAAGGTTTAATGGAAATATAAATGTAAAAGATAATCTTTTTTCTAAGGTAATGTCAATATATGAGGCTGCAATGAAAAAAGTGGAGGAAGAAATAATTTCTATTAATGAAGATTTTAAAAAAATTTATCAATATGAAGTGGTTGACCATATAATGAAAAGAATAAAAAGCCCACAAAGTATTATTGATAAAATGAAAAAGAAAAATTATGAACTTAACTATAAAGAATTAATTGAAAATATTAATGATATTGCAGGAATTAGAGTTATTTGTAAGCTTAGAAAAGATGTATACGATATAAGAAACATAATAGAACAAATACCAGATATTAGAGTTATTAACGAAAAAGACTACATAAAGCATCCTAAAAAAAGTGGTTATACTAGTTATCATATGATTGTAGAGGTACCAATAGAGTTTGAAGGAACTACTGTTTATGCAAAAGTTGAAATTCAAATAAGGACATTAGCAATGGATTTTTGGGCTACAATAGAACATCATACAAAATATAAAACTAAAAATAAAATATCAAAAAGAAATTCAAGAAAACTAGTAGCTTATGCAAAAATAATAAATAAACTAGATGAAAAAATGTTGGATTTAATAGATAAATAAAAAATAGTTGACAAATTTAAAATTGCACAGTATAATATATTAAATTCAAAAAGGGAGAGCTTTTTATGATAAACTTTAATAAATTAAATAAAGGTAACAATCATCATAGAAAATAAGCTTGTGTCACTTAAAAATAAGAGGCACAAGCTTTTGATGCTTGTGCCTTTATTGTTTAAAGCCTTAAAGGTACTTATTGTATCTTTAAGGCTTTTTTGAATTTAAGTATAAAAATAGAGTCGACGCTATTTCTATAAAAATTTTAGGAGGTATTAAAAATGAAAAATAATGTAATTAAAGTTCTATGCTTTAGTTTTAGTATTATTGCAATTATTATAATTGCAGTTAGTGCATTTAGTATGCAAAGTAAAAAAGAAGAAAATGTATTAGTTTTAGGATTAGATGACAATTTTCCACCTATGGGATTTAGAAATGAAAACAATGAATTAGTTGGTTTTGATATTGATTTAGCAAAAGAGGTATGCAATAAATTAGGTTTAGAATTAAAAACGCAAGCTATATCTTGGGCAGCAAAAGAGCAAGAATTAGATTCTGGAAATATAGATTGTATATGGAATGCTTTTGGATATACAGATGAAAGAGCAGAAGCAATGACATTAAGTAATGTATATATAAAAGATAAATCAATATTTTTTGTAAAAAATGATTCAGCTTTTAATAACAAGGAAGAATTAAAAGGAAAGAAGATAGGTGTGCAAACAGGTTCTGTACAGGAAAAAAGGTTAGAATCTTCAGAATTTGGGGACGAATTAGGAGAGATAATTGGATATAATGATTATTTAACAGCTTTAATGGATTTAGAAACAGGAAATATAGATGCAGTATATATGAGTAAAATTTCTGGAAGCTATATAATGAAAACACAAAATAAAAATTTTAAAACTTTTGAAGCCGATGGAATAGGAGAAGAATCTAAAGGAATGGTAGTAGCTTTTAAAAAAGGAAATATAGAACTAAAAGATAAAGTAGAAAATGCTATAAAGGAATTAAAAGATGAGGGAAAACTTAAGGAAATTTCTGAAAAATGGTTTGGAGAAGATTTAACAACTAATTTAGGAGAGGATGAAAATGTCTAATTTAATAAATTTAACAAAAATATTATTTACAGGATTAGGAAATACTTTGTTAATCTTTGTATTAACACTAATTATAGGTATACCAATTGGTATTTTAGTTGCAATAGCTAAAAATTCAAAATATAAAATAATATCTTTTATAACAAATATTTATATTTTAATAATAAGAGGTACACCAATGATGTTACAAATAATATTTGTATATTTTGCACCCTATTATTTATTTAATATTTCGTATGATAGATTTACTGCGATAATAATTGCTTTTGTTATAAATTATGCAGCATATTTTGCAGAAATATTTAGAAGTGGAATTTTAAGTATACCAATAGGGCAAAAAGAAGCAGCTTATACTTTAGGTATGAATAAAATTCAAACATTTTTTAGAATTCTATTACCACAAATTATAAAAAGAATTCTACCTGCATTATCAAATGAGGTGATTTCTTTAATTAAAACCACTTCGTTAGCACAAGTAATAGGTATAACAGAAATCTTTGCATTAGCGCAAAAACAATCTAGCTTTCAATTTTCAATAGTACCACTATGTGTTGCAGGAATGATGTATCTGTGTTTATGTATTTTAATTACATTTGTATTTAATAAAGCAGAGAAAAAGCTAAGTTATTACAATATTACTTAAGAAAGGAGATCTATATGAGAACTATTTTAAAGGTCGAGAATTTGACAAAAAAATATAAAAATAATTATGCTATAAATAATATTTCTTTTAGCATAGATGAAGGTGAAGTAGTAGCAATAATAGGCTCATCTGGTTCTGGAAAATCAACATTACTAAGGTGTATGAATCAGCTAGAAAAATTTGATAGTGGAAATATAATAATAGATAATGAAAAAATGGTAAAAGAGTATAGAAAAGAAAAAGCAATATATAATTCAAAAGAAGTTTTAAAGAAGATGAATTTAAAATGTGGAATGGTGTTTCAAAATTTTAATTTGTTTCCACATAAATCAATATTGCAAAATGTTACAGAAGCAATGATAGTAGTACTAAAAATGGAAAAAGCTGAAGCTGAAGAAAAGGCAATAAAATTGTTAGAAAAAATGGGAATACAAAATAAAAAAGATATGTATCCATGTAATTTATCTGGAGGTGAAGAACAAAGAGTATCTATTGCTAGAGCTTTAGCAATAAATCCAGAAATTTTATTTATGGATGAGCCTACTAGTGCATTAGATCCAGAGCTAACAGGTGAAGTTTTAAATGTAATAAAAAAATTAGCTAAAGAAAACAAAACTATGCTTATAGTAACGCACGAAATTCAATTTGCAAGTCAGGTCGCAGACAGAATTATATTTATGGATAAAGGAAATATAGTTGAAATGGGGAAAACTAAGCAAATTATAGAAAATCCAAAAGAAGAAAGGACAAAAAAGTTTTTGAAAAGATATTTAGAAAGGGGATAAATATGCAAGAGCTAGATATTGTAGAATATAAAAATTTAGATATAGAAAAAGTAATTGAATTTTTTATAGAAATCAGTAGTATTCCACGAGAGTCAGGAAATGAAAAAGAAATATTCAATTATTTAAAACAATTTGCTAAAGATAGAAATTTACAATATGAAACAGATAATTTTTACAATATAATAATAAAAAAAGATAATAAAAGTGATAAATATATAGCTTTGCAAGCTCATATAGATATGATTTGCGAAAAGGAGCAAAATTGTAAGCACAATTTCTATAAAGATCCTATAAAATTGTATAAAGATGGAGATTTTATAAAAGCAAATGGAACTACTCTAGGAGCTGATAATGGAATTGGAATGGCTTATATTTTAGCAATATTAGATTCTAAAGAAAAGTTAAATAAAAATATAGAAGCAATATTTACTTCTCAAGAAGAAACTACTATGCTAGGAGCAATTAATTTAAACCTAACAAATTTAAAAAGCAATCAAATTATTTCCCTAGATAATGGAAAAGAAGGAAAGCTTTTAGTTAGTTCAGCAAATTGTAAGGAATGGAAAATTGGAATAGATATAGAATATGAAGAAATAAATAAGAATATGGAAGTTTATGAATTAAGTTATCAAAACTTTAAAGGAGGACATTCTGGAGGAAATATAGGTGATGAAAAAAGAGGAAATCCAATAAAACTGGCAATGGAAGCTCTAAAAAATTGCAAAATACAAATTATTGAAATTAGAGGTGGTAGCAGAGTTAATGTTATTCCACGAGATATGTATATAAAATTTGTTTTAGAAAACCAAGAGATGATTGGAAATATACAAAAAGAACTCCAAAAACAAAATGAATTTTATGGAGAAGAAGTTTTAATAAAGTTAACTAAAACAAAGGAAAATGAGAAAAAAGCTTTTTCTAAAAAAATATCAACTAATATAATTAATTGGATTTTAGAATATCAAAATGGTGTTTTAAAAAAGGATAATTCTGGTAATATTATATTATCTTCTAATTTAGGAGCAATTAAAAAAAATGAAAATAAAATTGAAATTGATTTTTCTATAAGAAGTAATGAGAAGAAAATAGAAGAGGCATATATAGAAAAAATTGAAAAAGAAAGTAAAGAAAATAATATGCAAATACTATGGTATCAAGAATTAAAAGGAATATATAGAAAGGAAAATAGTGAATTAGTAAATATATGTAAAAATCTTTATAGGAAAATGTATAAAGAAGATTTAGAAGAAGTAATATCTCAAGGAGTTTTAGAAGGAGGTTTTTTTGCAGATAAAATTAAAAATTGTGAATATGTTGCAATTGGACCTAATATATATGATGCACATAGTCCAAAAGAAAGAGTAGAAATTTCTTCTTTAGAAAAAATATGGAAATATCTAAAAGAAATATGTAAAAATTAAAATATTTAAAAATTTAATTTTCTGTATTTTCATTATATTTTCAATATACCCTTTACAAATTAGTACATTTTTTGATAAAATTATAAAAATTGTAAAAGGAGTATAAAATGAAACATTTAATTGATATTAAAGATTTGTCTGTTGAAGAAATTGATAATTTGATTGAAGTAGCTAAAGATATTATCACTAACGAAGAGAAATATTCTCACAAATGTGATGGTAAAAAATTAGCTACTTTATTTTTTGAGCCAAGTACAAGAACAAGATTAAGCTTTGAGTCTGCTATGCTAAGTCTTGGTGGAAATGTGTTAGGTTTTTCAGAAGCATCATCTAGTTCTGTATCTAAAGGAGAAACTGTAGCAGATACTATAAGAGTAGTAGGATGCTATAGCGATATTATAGCTATGAGACATCCAAAAGAAGGAGCACCATTAGTTGCAGCTGAAAAATCTACTGTACCAATTATTAATGCAGGAGATGGAGGACATAATCATCCAACTCAAACATTAACTGATTTATTAACTATTAAATCAGAAAAGGGAAGGTTAGACAATTTAACTATAGGACTTTGTGGAGATTTGAAATTTGGTAGAACAGTACATTCATTAATTACAGCTATGTCAAGATATAAAAATATAAAATTTGTTTTAATTGCACCAGACGAATTAAAACTTCCAGAGTATGTAAAGAAAGAAACTTTAGATAAGTATAATATTGAATATTGTGAAACAAAAGATATTGAAGAATATATTGGAGATTTAGATATTCTTTATATGACAAGAGTTCAAAAGGAAAGATTCTTTAACGAGGCAGATTATATTCGTTTGAAAGATTATTATATTTTAAATAAAGAAAAATTAAAAAATGCAAAAGAAGATTTATGTATAATGCATCCATTACCAAGAGTAAATGAAATTGCTACAGATGTAGATGATGATCCTAGAGCTTGTTATTTTAAACAGGCTAATTATGGAAAATACATTAGAATGGCATTAATTTTGAAATTATTGGAGGTAAAATAATGAATATTGATAGTATAAAAAATGGTTATGTAATAGATCATATTCAAGCTGGAAAAGGTATGGAAATATATGAATTATTGCATTTAAATGAATTAGATTGTCAAGTAGCAATTATAACAAATGCAAAAAGTAAAAAAACAGGTAAAAAAGATATTATTAAAATTGATAGAGATATTCCTATTGATTTAGAAACCTTAGGCTTTGTAGACCATAATATTACTGTAAATGTAGTTAAAGATGACAAAATAATAGATAAAAGAAAATTAAACTTACCAGAGAAAATAGTTAATGTAGCAAAATGTAAAAATCCTAGATGTATTACATCAATTGAAAGGGATTTAGATCAAGTATTCATTTTAACAGATAAGGAAAATCAAGTATATAGATGCAAATATTGTGAAATGAGTCTAAAGAAATAATGAATATTAAAAATACCTTCTAAAAAATAGAAGGTATTTTTTTATTGCAACATACCAAGCACTAATATACCTAAATTATCTTTGTAAATTTCATCAAATTGAGAAATAGGCAGGGGATTTTCTCCACTTCCAACTTCTATAGTAAAGCCAGGTCTTCTATAATAGTATATAAACCAATCTTTATAGCCTGCAAAACTAGAATTGTAAGGAACATCTGCAACTTCATAGCCAGATACTTCTGAAAATTGATTAGCAATTTGTATAGATATTTCAGGAGCGTAATTTTGGTATTGCCAGAAAATAACCTTACCTTGAGAATGATAAGTTAATATTAATTCAAAATTATGCATAAGAGTGAATTGATAAATAGCTCTTGCTTCTAGTGTAGTTAAAGGACCAAACCCAACAAAATCTCTAGGAGCAGGTCTATTAAAGCCTAAAGAATATTTAATTTTTCTTGCTTCTTGCCAGCCAGCAGGAAATTGCAAATTTAAATCTACACCTGTTATATTAGCTTTCCAACCATCTGGAAAAGGTATCTCAGGGAAGCTATTACTAATATTTCTAGCATTTAAGTATGCATTAGAATTTTTATTTATATTATCAGTTACTAAATCAACTCCATCTAAGTTAATCATTGGAACTATATATAATTTAACATTATTAAATAAATCTGTACTACTAGTTTCAAAAATGGTAGAATCATTTATATAAGAAAAGCAAAGTTCTTCTAAAAATTTCATTAATAGTGGGGCTGTAATCCATTCGTTTCCGATGAATTGCTGCATTGTAAAAAATTTCTTTTGGACCATTTCCAAAAGTTATACAAGTAATAGGTTTGCCAAGTATAGTATATCCAATATAAGATATTTTCAAAAATGGATAAATAACTTTTAATGAGTCTATATTTCTTTTTAAAATATCTGAAGTATAGCGTATATTTGTTGGTACTACTTTTCCAATTGGAACTATTATTCTTTGACCAATGGTTAAATTATTGTAATTTACATTTGGATTAGCAGCAATAAGACTGTTTACACTCGTATTATTTGCTTCTGCAATTTTAAAAAAAGTATCTCCGCTTTTTATAGTATAAATAAAATAACCATTTATGTATGGCATAAGAGCATTCCAGGTATTTTGACCAACGATACCATCTGGTGATAAATTATTGTTTCTTTGAAATTCTATTACTGCTGCTTGTGTTCTAGTGCCAAAAATCCCGTCTATTTCTCCTTGATAAAAACCTAATTTTTTCAAAGTACTTTGAAGTAAATCTACTTCTGGACCGACTTGAATTTAATTTTAAAGTATTCATAAAATTAATCATTCCCTTCTTAAATTAATACAAATTGTTTAATTTAATCGTTTAGAATATTATATTCAAAAGATAATATATTTGTTACGAAACCTTGATAAATAAAAGAAAATAATGTATAATTTATCTGTGAAAATACGAAATTTATTTCAAAAAACAAACATAAATAAAAGAGGTAAATATGTTGGTAGAAAAAGAAATAAAGGAACTAGCAGAAAAGAAAGAATATACAAAAGTGTTTAATTATTTTCATGATGAATACACAGAAATGCTTAGGAATTTTTTAATAAGAAATGATGTGAAAGTCAATGAAAATGATTGTCTAATAGATTACATAGTAAAAACAAGAGTTTTTATGCCAAAGTATAGAGAATATACAGTAGCAATAACTAACAGTATGTATAATGAAAATTTTTCGGAAGAAATGAAATACGATTTGCTTATGAGTAGTTATCCTAAAGTAAGAGATGCTTTTTGCAAATAAAATTATGAAGGGAGAGTATTGTTAACCAAAAGAGTTAACTTATAAATATGGATGAAGTAAAAAAATATTTAGTATGTGATGGTAGAGCAAGTGTTATTATAGCAAATACAACTGAAATGGTAGAGGAATATAGAAAGGAGCAAAATCTAACTCCAACAACAACAGCAGTTATGGGTAGATTTCTAACTATTGCTGGAATAATGGGACATACCAATATGAAAAGTAGTGAAAAAAATATTACTCTTCAAATAAATGGTGGAGGACCAGTAGGAAGATTGTTAAGTGTTGTTAGAAAAGATAAAGATGTAGTTAAATTAAAGGCATATATTCAAAATCCATTAGTTGAACTACCTACAAAAGAAAATGGTAAGATTAATGTAGGAGCGGCAGTGGGCAAATATGGATTTTTAAATATTATAAAAGAAAGTATTTTCTCCGAAAAAGGATATAATGGGGTAGTTCCACTTGTTTCCGGAGAAATTGCAGAAGATTTTACAGAATATTTTGCAAAATCAGAGCAGACTCCGACAGTTGTGGCTTTAGGTGTTTTAGTAAATAAAGACGGAGTAGTTGCAAGTGGAGGCTATAAAATAGAATTAATGCCAGATGCAACAGAAGAAGATATTGTTCAAATAGAAACAGCAATTAAAAATGCCGATAATATTAGTAAAATGTTAGCTGATAAAAAAGCTTTAAATGATATAGTAGAAATTATAACAGGCGATAATAATTCAATGGTATTAACCAATAAGCTAGAAATAAAGTATGAGTGTGACTGCACTAAAGAAAAGTTTGAAAAAGGCTTAATATCATTAGGAAAAAACGAGCTAGAAAATATTATAAAAGAAGATGGACAAGCAGAGGTTAAATGCCAATTTTGTAATAAAAAATATAATTTTAACAAAGAAGAATTAGAATATCTTTTAAGTAAAATGTAAATTTAGGAGTAACGAATGAAGAAATTTGAAGAAGTTGCAACTTTAGAAGGTACAGAAAAATGGGAAAACTCTATAAAAAGAGAAAAAGAATTATATAAACCAATATATGGTCTAGAAAATATAAGAAATGAATTTGATAGAGACTATACAAGAGTATTAAATTCATACGCTTATAGAAGATTAAAACATAAAACTCAGGTGTTTTATGCTCCACAAAATGACCATATTTGTACTAGAATAGAACATGTAAACTTAGTAGAGTCAGTTAGTCATACAATTTCAAATTTTTTAGGATTAAATAATGATTTAACAAAAGCAATAGCTATTTCTCATGATATAGGCCATAGTCCATTTGGACATCAAGGCGAAAAAATATTATCAGATATAACTATAAGAGAATATGGCGAAAAATTTTGGCATGAAAAGAATGGTCTTCATTTTGTTGACAATATTGAATTAATAAACGATTATGAAGGAAAACAAAGAAACTTAGACTTAACATATGCAGTAAGGGATGGAATAATTTCTCATTGTGGTGAAGTTGATGAAAATGGAATTAAGCCGAGAAATGAAAGTATTTCTTTATCTGATTATAAAGAACCAAATCAATATGCACCATATACTTGGGAAGCTTGTAGCGTAAAAGTAGCAGATAAAATAGCTTATATTGGAAGAGATATAGAAGATGCAAAGCATATGAATTTATTAAATGAAAAAGATATTAGTAAACTAGACAAAATAATCAAAAAAATACGAATTGGAAATTCTAATATAATAAATTATTTAATAACAGATTTATGCAAAAATAGTACTATTGAAGAAGGATTAAAATTTTCAGAAGAAGCTATAAATATAATGAATAGAATCAAAAAATTTAATTATGAAAAGATTTATTTAAATGAAAAGATGGCTCCTTCGACTAGATATTTTAAAATTGTAATAAACGAAGTTTATTATACCTTAAAAAATGAATTTGATGAAAAAAATACAATAAGAAACTTAAAAAAATTAAAAAGATATTATCCAAATTTATCAGAAGAATTTGTAAAATGGCTATCAAATTATGCAGAAACTGAAGAAAGAATCGAAGAAAATTATAATAATAAAATAATATATGATTTGACAAATGTAAAAGATTATGAAAAAGCAATTATAGATTATATTTCTGGAATGACAGATCAATATATAATAAGTGTATATAATGAAATTGTTAGTTTTTAGAATAAAATAAATTGCTATAAAAGGAGGAGTATATGGAATATAGATATAAGCCACAAGGTGTTTGTTCAATGGAAATGATTATAAACGTAGAAGGCGATACTATACAATCTGTAAATATTGTAGGAGGCTGTCCTGGAAATACAGTTGGAGTTTCTAATCTAGTTAAGGGAATGAAAATAGAAGAAGCAATTAGTAAATTAAAAGGAATTCCTTGTGGAATAAAAGGAACTTCTTGCCCAGATCAACTTGCAATAGCTTTAGAAAAAATAAAAAAAGAGTTAGCATAGGAATTTAGTATGAATTTAGAAAAAGAAACAAAGTTTATAATGAATAAATACAATATTTCAGCAAGCAAAAATCTAGGTCAGAACTTTCTAATAGATGAGAATACAGTAAATGGAATTGTTCAAAATGCAGAAATATCAAAAGAAGATTTTGTTATAGAAATTGGTCCTGGACTTGGAACTTTAACTAGTAGACTATTAGAAAATGCTGGAAGAGTTGTATGTATAGAATTAGATAAAAGAATGGTAAATATATTGGAAGATAGATTTGCTTTATATGAAAATTTAGAAATCATTCAAGAGGATGTATTAAAGGTAGATTTGCAAAGTTTAATTTCAGAAAATCTTACCAAATATAGCTTAAAACAAGCAAAAGTAGTAGCAAATTTGCCTTATTACATTACTACACCGATAATTATGAAGCTTTTAGAAGATAGATTAAAGTTAAAAAGTATTACAGTTATGGTTCAAAAAGAAGTGGCAGTTAGGTTAACACAAAAACCAGGAACTAAAGAAACAGGAGCTATAACTTATAGTATTTATTATTATACATCTCCAAAACTTGTTTTATCCGTACCTAGGACAAGCTTTATTCCAGCTCCAAAAGTAGATTCAGCTGTTATAAAGCTTGAGGTATTAGAAAAACCAAGAGTAGAGGTATCAAATGAAAGGCTTTTTTTTGATATAATAAAGGCAAGCTTTTTAAAGAAAAGAAAAACTTTAGTAAATGCACTAGAGAGTAGTAAAATATTACCTGTAAAGCAGGATATTATAGAAATGCTAGAAAAGCTAGGGTTAGATACACAAATTAGAGGCGAAAAATTAAGTATAGAAGAATATGCGAAAATAGCAAAATATGTAGAAGATTTTACAGAAGAAAGTGGTGATTTAAAATAAAAAATACAAATGAAAGAAAGAATATGAATAGAAGACTTACTATTGCAGGAGTTGTTGCAACTTTAGGATTAGTAGCGGTTACTGGAAGTTTAGTATATATCAATTTAGTAAAAGGTGAAGAATACAGTAAAAGAGCATATAGTCAACAAGTTAAAAATCAAATAATTAGCTCGAAGAGAGGAACTATATATGATTCTAAAGGTTTAGTTTTGGCACAAAGTATTTCTGTTGATACTATTTCGATAAATCCTACAGAAGTAAAGTATTCAAACGATAAAGCTGTTGAGCCAGAAAAATTAGCTCAGGCTTTGAGCGATATATTTGGTCTTACATATGAAGAAACTTTGGAAAAAACTAAAAGTACCAAGTCAGTTGAAGTAATTGCAAAAAAAGTAGAAAAAGAAAAAGTTACGCAGTTGCAAAACTGGATGAGTGAAAATAATGTAACTACAGGTATTAACATTGATGAAGACACAAAAAGATATTATCCAAATAATAATTTGGCTTCAAATTTATTGGGATTTTGTGGAGATGATAATACAGGTCTTTCTGGTTTAGAAGAAAGATGGAACGATATTCTTACAGGAACTTCTGGAAAAGTAGTTACAGCAAAAGATGTTGATGGAAATGCAATATCAGATGAAAATGAACAATATGTTCCAGCTGAAAATGGAAGTAATATATATCTTACAATAGATACAAATATTCAAAAAATTGCAGAAAAATATTTAGCACAAGCAGTAACTGAGAATCAATGTGAAAGAGGCGGAACTGTAATTATAATGAATCCTCAAAATGGAGATATATTAGCAATGGCATCAAACCCAGACTATAATTTAAATTCTCCAAGAGAATCAGGACCAACAGGACTATCAGACACGTGGGATACAATATCTTCTGAAGAAAAAGCAAATGCTCTATATAAATTATGGAGAAATAAAGCGGTTTCTGATTTATATGAACCAGGATCAACTTTTAAATTAATAACTTCTGCAATAGGACTAGAAGAGGGATTAGTATCAACTGATACAGAGAATGACTTTAATTGTAATATTGTTTACTATCCAGCACCTGACGAACCAATTAGCTGTTGGAGAACTTATGCAGCACATGGATATCAAACTCTAAGACAAGCTTTGCAAAATTCATGTAATCCAGCGTTTATGCAATTAGGTGCAAGAATAGGTGCAAATACATCTTATAAGTATTACGAAGCTTTTGGATTATTTAGTACAAGTATAGGTAGCGATATTGCAGCAGTTTCAAAACCACTATTTACAGAACTGGACGAAGTTGGTGCAGTTGAGCTTGCTACAATGTCTTTTGGTCAGAGATTTTCTATTTCACCACTTCAATTAATTACAGCTGTATCTGCAATTTGTAATGATGGTGTTTTAGTAAAGCCAAGAATAGTAAAACAAATAGAAAATACAGATACAAATAGTATAGAAAATGTTGAAACAAATGAAATTAGGCAAGTTATTTCAAAGGAAACAGCAGATAAAGTTAAAGATATGATGTTATCTGTTGTAGAGAGTGGTACTGGTCAATGGGCAAAAGTTGCTGGATATACAATAGGAGGAAAAAGTGGTACATCAGAGCCAATTGAAAGTAAAAAAGAGGAGGAAGGATATACAGCTTCTTTTATATCAATATCACCGATAGAAAATACACAAGTTGTGTGCTTAGTTGTTTTATATAAACCAGAAGGACCAGCAGGACATCAAGGTGGTCAAACAGCAGGACCTGTTGCTTCACAAATAATGTCAGAGGTATTACCATATTTAGGAATACCAACAAATGATACAGCAGTAGAAACTACTTCTACAAGTAGTTCAGTAGCTGTACAAGATGTAACAGATAAAACTGTAGCAGAAGCAAAAAAAATACTTAAAGAATCAGGATTTAATGTAAATATATCAATTAGTGGAGATGAAAATACCACTTTAGTTACAGAACAAGTTCCAAAATCTGGAATATATTTAGAGGAAGGTTCTACAATTTATCTATATACAGCAGAAAATTCTACTAAATCTACTACTAAAGTGCCTAATATAAAAGGAAAAACTGTAGAAGAAGCAACAAGAATATTAAAAGAAAGTAAATTAAATATAAAAGTAGAAGGAGAAAATGGAATTGTTGTATCGCAGGATCCTACATTTGATGTTGAAGTAGAAGAAGGAACTGTTGTAAATGTAGTAATAAAAGAAAATTTGCAAGATGGACAGTAGTTTATAAAATAACTTAAATAAAATGAATTATTATAATTTTGAATCATATACTTAAACCAAGAGGTGAAGTATATGATTTTTTTTACAAAAATGCAAGGGACAGGAAATGATTTTATTATAATAGATAATACAAAACAGGAATTGGTGTATACATATTCCAAATTGTCTGAGTTTTTATGTAATAGAAAATTTGGAGTTGGAGCTGATGGCGTTATTTTTATTGAAAATAGTAAAATAGCAGATAGTAAAATGAGAATATTTAATCAAGATGGAACTGAAGCTGAAATGTGTGGAAATGGAATAAGATGTTTAGCTAAATATTTATATGAAAAAGAAATAATAAAAAAAGAGAAAATGAGAATAGAAACTTTAGCTGGAATAAAAAATGTAGAATTAATTGTAGAAAATAAAACTGTTATTGGAATAAAAGTAGATATGGGAAATCCTATTTTTGAATACAATAGAATTCCTGTTATTTTTCCAAATATTGTGAAAAAAGAGCTAGAAAGACTTGAGATAAATTTTAGAAATAATAAAGTATATGTATATCCAATATCTATGGGAAATCCTCATGCAGTTTGTTTTGTAAAAGATGTACAAAATTTAAAAATAGAAGATATAGGAAGTAAAATAGAAAACTACAAATATTTTCCAAATAGAACAAATGTAGAATTTGTTGAAGTTGTAAATCCTAAAAATTTAAAAATAAGAGTATGGGAAAGAGGAGTAGGAGAAACTTTAGGGTGTGGAACAGGTGCTTGTGCTGCTAGTGTAGTTTCATATTTCAAAAAATCCACAAATAGAGAAGTAATTGTGGATTTACCTGGTGGAAAATTAAAAGTTGTTTATTTTGAAAATGAAAATAACGTTAGATTAATAGGAGATTGCTCATATATTTTTGAAGGAAAGCTTTAATTTTTAGCTTTTCTATGTTATAATAAAAAACATAAAATTATAGAAAGGGGTTGCGCGCATGAGATGGAATGCTCAAACCTTCAACAAATTTAAGAGAGAGTTAGAGAAAATTCGAGGAACAAAACGGTACAAGACATATAGGTTAGGGCAAGAGCAAATCAAAATTGTGGAAAAAATGGGGTTTGTGGTTGAGCCTTATCTGTATCTTGTAAGAACTCGGACGTTTTCTAATGTAAAGGAAAGACACATTGACCTTCGAAAACTGCATTATTTAAAGAAAAACGAAATTCACACTAAGATAATGCAGTTAACAGACGAGCAGAAACAGCTCTTTAAGAAAAATGGTGTTAAATTTGAAGAGTTCAAGCAAAAAGTATCAGACAAAACAAAGTAACAAAATCTTCGGTAGTACCTGCGGTGTCTTCACCGTAAAAAATAAACGCCATACTGAGTCAAAAGCCCAGTATGGTGTTTTCTTTTCTAAAAAGATTTACAAATAAAAAAAATAGATATATAATTTGAAACATAGAAATCTTGCGAATGGAGGGATGGCTATGTTACTAAAAAAATTAATTCTTGATGTTGAAGTAATAAAAGAAGTTGGTGATCTAAATTTAGATATAACAAATATACATTCAGATTCAAGAAAAATTAAAGAAAAAGGACTTTTTGTGGCAATAAATGGTTTTACTAAAAATGGTATTGAATTTATTGATAGTGCAATACAAAATGGTGCAAAAGCTATTATTGTTGAACCAAATGTAGATGCTAAAGAACTATTTGAAAAATATAATATGCCAATAATTTCAGTAAAGAACACTAGAAAAGCTTTAGCACAAGTAGCATGTAACTTTTATGATAATCCATCAAGAAAACTAAAATTGATAGGAGTTACAGGAACAAAAGGAAAAACAACATCAACATTTATGATTAAATCTATATTAGAAGCACATGGACTAAAGGTTGGACTTATAGGAAGTATCGCTGTTTATATTAATGAGGAGAAAATAGAAGATACAGATAGGACTACACCAGAGAGTATAGAAATACAGAAGCATTTAAAAAATATGGTAGACAAGAATGTAGATGTAGCAATTATAGAAGTTTCATCACAAGCTATGAAATTAGATAGAGTAACAGGATGTGATTTTGATGTAGCTTTATTTACAAACTTAACAGAAGATCATATTAGTCCAAAAGAACATCCAAATATGGAGGACTATTTCAATTGTAAGTTAGATTTAATAAAACTAGCTAAACATGGAGTAATAAATAATGATGATGAAAAGGTAAAAACAGTAAAAGAGCTTTTACCAAATAAAGATATAAAAACTTTTGCTATTGACAATGAAGCTGATTTTAAAGTAAATCCTAATAATGTTGTAATAACAGATTCATATATTGATTTTGAGATTATGTATAAAAATGTAGAGGAAAAAATAGAAGCTTGTATTCCTGGTAGATTTAGTATTTATAATGCTGCAGGTGCAATTGCAGTAGCTTCATATTTTGATGTTACAGCAGATGAGATAAGAAAGGCTTTAAAAGATTTAAAGGTACTTGGAAGAAGTGAGCTTGTTCCAAATAAATTGGGACTAACTATTATGATAGATTATGCACACACACCTTCAAGCTTAGAAAGTATTTTAACTGCAGTAAAATCTTATGCTAAAGGTAGAATAATATGTGCTTGGGGAGTTGGTGGAGATAGAGATGCAGCTAAAAGACCAGTAATGGGAGAAATTTCAGGAAGGTTAGCAGACTTTACTGTATTAATGTCTGATCAAGTGCGTACAGAAGATCCACTAAAAATATTAAAGGAAATTGAAGTTGGAATTATACCAACAGGAAAACCATATAAAATTATTGTAGATAGAACAGAAGGAATTAGATATGCAATTTCAATAGCTAAACCAGGTGACATTATAGTAATACCAGGTTTAGGACATGATTTATACTTAGAAAAAAACGGTGTAAAATATCCATACAATGAAAGAGAAGTTATTCACGATATAATTGAAGAAATGATAGCTTCTGGAGAAAGAAAACCAGTAGAATAATATTTTTAAGACACACATATAAAAGAGTATGTGTGTTTTTATATAAAAATATTGAAAAAATGAATATTAAATGATATAAAAGAATAAATATTAAAAATAATAATTTATTTTTAATATTATAATAATCATATGGAGGAAAATATGATTAACATTAATGAAAATTTTTTAAATTTACAAGAAAGCTATTTATTTTCAACCGTAGCTAAAAAAGTATCTGAATTTAGCCTTAAAAATCCAGATAAAAAAATTATTAAACTTGGTATAGGAGATGTTACAAGACCAATAGTACCAGCTGTTATTGAGGCAATGCATAAAGCTGTAGATGAAATGTCTACAAAGGAAAATTTTAAAGGATATGGTCCAGAACAAGGATACGAATTTTTAAGAGAAAAAATCGTAGAAAACGACTATAAAAAAAGAGGAATAGATATAGAAATTGATGAGATTTTTGTATCAGATGGAGCAAAATGTGATTGTGGAAATATTGTTGATATTTTTGGAATCGATAATAAAATTGCTATTACAGATCCAGTATATCCAGTATACTTAGATACAAATGTTATGTCTGGAAGAAGTGGAAAATATAATGAAAATACTGGAAAATATGAAAATATAGTTTATATACCAGCAACTTCTGAAAATAATTTTACTCCAGAACTACCAAAAGAAAATGTAGATATAATTTACCTTTGTTTTCCAAATAACCCAACAGGAACGACTTTATCAAAAGAAGAACTAAAAAAATGGGTAGACTATGCAAAGAAAAATAGTGCAATAATTTTATATGATTCTGCATATGAAGCTTTTATTTCAGAAAAAGATGTACCACATTCAATTTATGAAATAGAAGGCGCTAAAGATGTTGCAATAGAATTTAGAAGTTTTTCAAAAACAGCAGGTTTTACTGGAGTAAGATGTGCTTATACAGTTGTACCAAAACAACTATATGGATATACAAAAGAAGGCGAAAAAATTTCTATAAATAAGTTATGGAATAGAAGACAATGTACAAAATTTAACGGAGTATCTTATATTGTACAAAAAGGTGCAGAAGCTGTTTATACAGAAGAAGGTCAAAAGCAGATAAAAGAAAATATTAGCTACTATATGGAAAATGCAAAGATAATAAGAGAAGGATTAGAAAAAGCAGGGTATACAGTTTTTGGTGGAAAAAATGCACCATATATTTGGCTTAAAGTTCCAGATGGTTTAACATCATGGGAATTTTTCGATAAGCTTTTAAAAGAAGCTTATGTTGTAGGAACACCAGGTGTTGGATTTGGACCAAGTGGAGAAGGATATTTTAGATTAACTGCTTTTGGAACGAAAGAGAGTACTCTTGAAGCTATGGAAAGAATAAAAAAACTAAAAATATAGAAGCAAAAAAGTAAGAATTTCATATAATATACTATAGATTATTTATATCTATATTGTAAAGCAATTTAGCTGAAGTCAAGATGTTAATATTAATGTCTTGACTTTTTTTGATTTACAACTTTTCAAACTTTGCAACATATGATAAAATAATAAATATCGAAAACAAAGGAGAAAAAAGAATGCTTTTTGTTAATCCTGAATATGTAGTTGTTTTATATAATGTTAACCACTTAAAAGATTTATTAACAGATAAAATTGTAGAAAAAGACTATTTAATAAATTATTATTGTAAAAGTTTAAAAATAGATTATATGTTAAAAATAGGTTCTTTAGAATATAAAAAACTTATTGTACAAAATAAAGTAAAGAAAATAAAAAGAAAGATAGAATTAATTAATAAACTTGAATATTTTCAAGAAGAGGAAATAGATGATATTTTAAAAAGTGAATTTGAAGAAGATTCTAAAATAGAAAGAGAAATGTTTTCTGATATAAATATTGCTATTGAATATAGTTTAAAGGAAAGTATTAGTAGCGAAGAAATAGAAAATTTAAATGTAACATATTCTGTTTTAGTACGTTCTTGGAATCCATTATTAAATAAAAATCTAGAAGAGAGAAAGAAGAATTTATATAAAGAGGCAGAAAAAGCGTATTCAGATGGAAATATAAGACTATTAGAAAATTATATAAATATAATCGAAGAAGATGAGATAATTCAGCAGGGAGAAATAAATGAATTATTACTAGAAGAAGAAAGATATAAAAAGCTTCTAAAAGATGTAGAAGAAACCATAAGAATAATAAAAAATAGTTTTCCTTATAATGAAAGAGATTTTTTAATGGAGGAAAAATTAGTAAGACGAAGAAAAGATGTGATAAATGCAGAGACACATAGTTTAGAAGAAGAACTAAAAGATTTAGAAAAAAATTTATCTAAATTATTGAAAGATAGAAAATAAATTTTGGTATTAGCCTATTGCACAAAAAAAAAGTTAATGCTATAATAAATATAGTATATGTAAAAAGGAAGGAAAGATATGAATCAAATTCTAGTAGCTGAAAAATTATATATTACGCCAGAATTGAAAAAGAAAAAAAGAATGTATAAAATTGATTTCTTTATTTCTGTTTTTTTAGTATGCATATTATTTTCTTATTACATATATGCTGAATACGATAAAAATAAAAATGAAGAAAAATCACAAGAAGTTTTAGCAAGTTTAACTTTTGAAGATAATGTAGTAGATGATACAACAATAAAATTTTCAGATAATTCTACAGTAGTTATATTAAATTCAGAAGATCCATTTGAAGTAATTTATAGCGAACCAGTAGAAGATACTGTAGTACACGAAAATGAAGTTATTCCAAGAAATACACAAGTTACAGAAAGTGGTCAAGTATATTGGACAATAGCAAAAATAGAAATACCTAAAATTGACGTAGAATATGGTATATTAAATGAAACAACAGATGAACTACTAAAAATATCACCTTGCTATTTTTGGGGAGCTAATCCAAATGAAGTTGGAAACTTTTGTATAGTAGGACACAATTATAGAAATAAAAAATTCTTTAGTAAAGTTCCAGATCTTGTAGATGGAGATGAGATATATATTACAGATTTAACTGGAAGAAGACTTACTTATGTAGTATATGATAAATATGTAGTAGATCCAGAAAATACTGAATCTACAAGTCAACTTACAAATGGCTTAAAAGAAATAACTTTAATAACTTGTACAAATGATAGTACAAAAAGAGTTATTGTAAAAGCAAGAGAAAAAGTAAATTAATAAGTAAAAAAACTCAATGAAAAATATGAAAGATTCAAGAAAAGAACTTGAATCTTTTTTAATTTTTGGTATATTAAGTAAAAATTTTATTTACTTGTGCTTATATTTATTTCTTATAAAATACTAGACAAAAGAAAAGTTTATTTATATAATAAATTATGTACAAAAGAGAGGTGAAGATGTATGGAATTTGATGATATTTTAAACTATACTTCAGATGTTGATGTTATAGTTAGTATGTTGACATCTTTTTTTGCAGGTACTGAGAAGATTCAAGATGAAAAAGAAAATAAAAAAAGTACATATAAAGTTAATTCGGAGCCAATACATAAAATTTACAAAGAAGGTTTAGAAAAATATATAGAAGAACCTTGTGTTTTAGTTTGCAAAAATTCATGGGATAAAAATGTTTTTACAAAAGAATCTATTGTGGATGATAATGAAGTAAAAATTGTATTTGATAAACTTAGTGATGAAAACATAAAGATTTTTAATAAACTTGTAGCTGAAGATAAAGAACATTATTGTTATTCTAGTAATAATGACCCAGTAATTAGAATAAAATTGAATAATTCAGATTCACAAGAAGCCATTAGTAAGAAATTAGCTTTATTAGCAGAACCACTAAAGTTGCAAGATATTACATCAGGGTATATGACAGAAAAAGAATTTTTAATGAATATCTGTAACTGTGAAAGAGTTGATGGGCTAAAGGAACATACTTCGAATTGGAAGGCAGAATTTGTTTTTGATCCATCAAAGGTAGAAAAATCATTTGAAGAATATTTACATGAGTATTCTTATGAAAAATTATTTGTTCCTCAGGAAGGAAGAATTTATAAAGAACAATTTTACTTAGATGCACATAGAAAATTTCTAAATAGCAATAAAATATATACTGAGTTTGGATATAATACTTAAAATATAAATTGGAGAAAATAGAATGGAAAATTATTCTAAACAAAGAGAAGAAATTATAGAAGTACTAGAAAATTCATATGATCATCCAACAGCTGAGGAAATTTATTCAAGACTTAAAGAAAACATGTCTACTTCAAGCAGAAGTACTATATATAGAAACTTAGCTTTGTTAGTAAATAAAAAAGCAATTGTTAAAATATCTATGCCAATTGGTCCAGACAGATATGATTTAGTTAGAGAAAAGCATAATCATGCAATTTGTTTAAAGTGTGGAAAGGTTTTCGATTTTGAATATAAATTTGACTTTGAAGAATTGAAAAATAGCGTTTATGAGCAAACATGTTTGGAATGTAGCCTTGAAAATTTTACTATAACTGGAATATGCAGAGAATGCAAAAACATAAATATAAACTAGGTAATGGAGAAATGGAAAAAAAATTAAAGAACAATATAAAGAGAATTGCAATTATTGGTGCGCCAGGAACTGGAAAAACAACTCTGGCTAATAATTTAGGTAAGGTATATAATTTACCTGTTTTACATTTAGATACAATTCATTATATGAAAAACTGGGTATTACGAGATACAAAACAAAGAGATAAAATGATTATCGAAGAAGGTAAAAAAGAGAAATGGATATTAGATGGTACTTTTATAGATACTCTTGTGCAAAGAACAGATAGAGCAGATTTAATTATCTTTTTAGATTATCCAAGAAGAACACAGTTAAAAGGAATTTTTAAAAGGAAAATAACTCATTTAGGTAAAAAAAGAGCGCAAATTCCAAGATTAGATTTGAGTTTTGTATTATATGTGTTTACTTACAACAAAAAAAGAAGAGGTTATATTACTGATATTTTGAAGAAATATAATTCAAATAAAATCCTTGTTTTTCAAAAACAGAATGATTTGGAAAAATGGGTAAGGAGCTTATATATAGAAAATAATATTCCATGTGAAGAAATAATAAAATAAAATTAGCAGTCACGTATTGACTTTGCTAAAATAAAGGAATATAATACACCTTGTAAGAAAGAGGTGTATTTTTTTATGAAACAATTTAAAGCAGAGTCTAAAAGATTATTAGATTTAATGATTAATTCAATTTATACAAATAAAGAGATATTTTTAAGAGAATTAATATCAAATGCAAGTGACGCAATTGATAAATTGTATTATGAATCTTTAACTAATAAAGAGTTAGATATAAAAAAAGAAGATTTAAAGATAAATATTTCTTTAGATAAAGAAAAAAGAACAATTACTATATCTGATAATGGATGTGGTATGGATGAAAAGGAACTAGAAAACAATTTAGGAACTATTGCTAAAAGTGGTTCTTTAAATTTTAAACAAGAAAATGAAAAAAAAGAAGATATTGAAATAATTGGACAATTTGGAGTAGGATTTTATTCTGCTTTTATGGTAAGCAATGAAGTAACTGTATATTCTAAAAAATATAATAATGATCAGGCTTATGTTTGGAAATCAAAAGGTGCAGAAGGATATAGTGTAGAACCTTGCGATATGGAGGAACATGGAACAAAAATTGTTTTAAGTATTAAACCAGACACAGAAGAAGAGAAATATAGTGAATTTTTAGAAGAATATAAAATAAAAGATATGGTAAAAAAATATTCTGATTATATTCGCTATCCAATACAAATGATTTGTTCAGAAGAAAAATTAAAAGAAGGTTCAAAAGATGAGTATGAAACAGTAAAAACTTTACAAACTTTAAATAGCATGATTCCTATATGGAAAAAGCCAAAAGAAAAAGTTTCAGAAGAAGAATATGAAAGTTTTTATCGTGAAAAATTTGGAGATTATGAAAAACCTGTAAAAGTAATTCATGCGTCAGTAGAAGGAACTTGTAGCTATAATACCTTACTTTATATTCCATCACACGAACCATATGATTATTATACACCAAACTTTAAAAAAGGATTGCAATTATATTCAAATGGTGTTCTAATAATGGAAAAATGTGAAGAACTATTACCAGATTATTATTGCTTTGTAAATGGATTAGTAGATAGTCAAGATTTATCTTTAAATATTTCAAGAGAAATTTTGCAACATGATAGACAATTAAAAATTATTGAAAAAAGTATAGAGAAAAAAATAAATACAGAACTTACAAATTTGCTAAAGGAAGATAGGGAAAATTACGAAAAGTTCTTTAAAGCTTTTGGAAGACAATTAAAATATGGAACATATAGTGATTTTGGAATGAATAAAGAGAAATTACAAGATTTATTACTATTTTATTCTTCTTTTACTAAAAAACAGACAACACTTAATGAATATGTAGAAAGAATGAAAGAAGATCAAAAAACTATATACTATGCATGTGGCGAAACTACTGATAAAATAGATATGTTACCACAAGTTGAGAAAGTAAAAGAAAAAGGATATGAAATACTTTATGTAATAGATTCAATAGATGAATTTGTATTCCAAACAATGATGGAATATAAGGATAAAAATTTCAAAAATGTTTGCTCAGACGATTTAGATTTAGATACAAAAGAAGAAAAAGAAGCTATAAAAAAGGAAAATGAAGAGAATAAAGACTTACTAAATATTATGAAAGAAGTTTTAAAAGATGAGGTTCAAGAGGTTAGATTTACAAATAGATTAAAAAATCATCCTGTATGTTTAACAACTGAAGGTGGAATTTCAATAGAGATGGAAAAAGTGATAAATAGTATGCCAGCAGACCAAAAAGTAAAAGCAAAAATAGTTTTAGAGATTAACAATCAACATCCAATTGCAAATAAATTAAAAAGTTTATTTGTAGAAGATAAAGAGGAATTAAAAAATTATACAAAAATATTATTTGCAACTTCTAAATTAATAGAAGGATTATCTGTTGAAAACCCTACAGAAATAAGCAATTTAATTTGTGATGCAATTTCAAAATAATATGAAAGTTTATATAAAAAATGGATAACATAGAATATGAAGTAGAAAGAGGAAATCGAAAAAATGTATATATTTTAATACGTGATGGAAAAGTTCTAATTAGAGTACCCAAAAGATTTCCTGAATATAAGATAAGAAATATTATAAAAGAAAAAGAAAAATGGATTTTAGAAAAATTAAATGAATATAAAACTTTTAAAAGGCAAGAGACGCACTATAAAGAAGGAGAAAAGTTTTATATTTTAGGAAATGAATATTTACTAAGTTTTTATGAAACAGATAAGAAAAGAGCCTATGTTGAAATAAAGAATGAAGAAATCTGTTTATATATACCAAAAGGTATTGAATTAGATGAAAAGCAAATCAAAACAATATTAGAAAAATTTTATTTGAAATTAGCAAAGCTTGAAATTCCTGAAATTTTAGACTTAGTTACAAAAAGAGTTGGGTTATTTCCAAAAAGTTTTGCTATTAAGAATATGAAAAGAGCATGGGGAAATTGCAATTCTAAAAAGGAAATTCACTTAAATAAAAATTTAGTTAAATATTCTAAAAAGGCAATTTACTATGTATGTTTGCATGAAGTTTGCCATTTAAAATATATGAATCATTCAAAAGAATTTTGGAAAATGGTTTCAAATTATATGCCAGATTATAAATTAGTTCAAAAGGAACTTAAATAAAATTTAAAAGGTAGATTTTTTTAATCTACCTTTTTTGAATTCTTTCTAGTAATTCTTTTTTCCTTTGAAAAGAATTTATTATAAAGACCAGCAATGATTGCTGATATTAGATAAGTAACTCCGTAAACAATAACAATAGTAAAAATATCTCCTGATAAAATTTTGCTACCCACTATTGTAGAAGATAATACTGCTGGAAATCTTGCAAATAAAGAAATGAACAAGAATTTTTTTATAGATATAGGTAATAAACTACCTATATAAGTTAAGAAATCTTTTGGTATTACAGGTAAAAAATATAGTACAAACAAAGTTATTTCAATTTTTTTGGGATTAGCATCAATCATGTTTTGTACTTTTTCTAATTTATCTTTTGGAACAACATCATTAACTAATTCTATACCGAATTTTTTAACAGCAAGAGCTATTAGAAAGCTACTGATAGTATATCCCATATAAAGTATTATTAAACCAAAAACAGGACCGTAGCACATACCAGATAAAAGTTCAATTGGTTCTCCTGGTAAGAATATAACAACTACTTTACAAATTGCCATTGCTATAATTGCAAATGGTCCAAGCCATCCTAATTCATCAATTCTAGTAGAAAAAGAAGCTCTACCTTCTCTAGTAGTTAGACCTTTAAATATAGGAAACAATTTTATTATTATTATTAAAAAAATTATTATTACAATAAAAAAAAGAATTTTACGAAGTCTTTTTAGTGTTTTTTGTTTCAAATTAATTCCTCTTTTCTGGTTATAAATTATATTATAAACAACAATATATATTTATATTAAATATTTTTTTGCATTTTTAAGATAGCTTCAGAAATATATCTACTATGAGAAGAAGCTATTGCTAAAAAAATTGAAGCATCAGGAAAAGAGTCTTTATTTTCAATTAAAAAAGTACTGCTAGTTTCTAATACATCATTAAAAGTTTTTTGGTACAAATCGCTATAACTATTTAATAAAGAATCAATTGTACAAGACTTTAGTTTTAAATCAATAAGTTCTTTTATTCTAGGTATTGGGATAACTTGTTTTAGACTACATATAATAAGTAGATATGCAAGATGTTCTCTAGAATATTTTTTCTTATTTGGTGCTGGAATAATATTTAATTTCACATAATTGTTTATCATAGACGGTGTAATTAGTTTATTTTCATCTTCATCAGAAGTTAAATCAGATAAATATTTTTCCATTAAAACAATTACTTGATCCATATATAAATCTATTTCTGGCAAATCGTTCCAATGAGGTAAACTATGATTTTTCATTTTTTGTGAAAATTCTTTAAAAATTTCATTTAAATTGCTATCCATATAAAATCCTTATTAAAATATTTAGATTTTTAGGTAATCTATAAACCACAAATATATAATATAATATCACAAAATATTGAATAATTCAAATTTTAAAGGAAAAATTAAGAATTCTATAATATATTAAATTTAAATGTATAATAAAGTCAAAAATTGATTAATCAAAACAATTGACTTTGTTTCTAAATACATATATAATAGTTTTGAAAACTAGATGGAGGATTTAAATATGAAAAAAGATGAAACCTTTTTTGAATATCCAAATTTTACAAACGTTAAAGATGTAATTTATTATTCTGTAAATAAATACAAGAATAATATAGCTTTTATTATTAAAGAAAAAGAAAATGAAACTGTTAAATATAAAAACATAAGTTATAGTGAATTTTTAGATGAAGTAAATGCTTTTGGTACAGGTTTATTTCGTTTAGGTTTAAAAGGAAAAAGAGTTGGAATTATATCAAAAAATAGATATGAATGGGTTTTAGCTTATGTTGCATGTTTGTTAGGCGGAATAATTGCCGTACCATTAGATAAAGGATTAACAGATGTAGAAATAGAAAATTCAATTTTAAGAAGCAAAATAGATTGCATAATTTTTGAAGAAAAGTTAGAAAATGTTATAGAAGAGATAAGAGCAAAAGGTAACAGCAATATAAAAGAATACATTTGCATGGACAAAAATAAAGAATTTAAATTTATAAATGATATAAAAGAAAATGGAAAGAAAAGATTACAAGAAGGAGACAACAGTTTTAAAGAAACAAAAATTAATGATAAAGAGCTTGCTACTTTGGTATTTACTTCAGGTACATCATCAACTTCAAAAATTGTTATGTTATCTCAATTCAATATTGCTCAAAATATTCATTCAATGCAATTAGTAGAAGACTTTAGACCTACTGATGTAAACTTGGCTTTTTTACCTCTTCATCATACTTTTGGTTCTACAGGCCAATTAATAATGCTTAGTTCTGGAATTACAACAGCATTTCCAGATGGCTTAAGATATATAGCTCAAAATTTAAAAGAGTATAAAGTTACATTCTTTGTTGGAGTTCCTATATTAGTAGAAGCAATTTATAAAAATGTAATGAAAGAAATTGAAAGACAAAAAAAGACTAAGTTAATAAAAGTAGCAAAAGTATTTACTAACTTTTTATTAAAATTTAAAATTGATATTAGAAGAAAAGTTTTTGCTCCTATAATAGAACAATTAGGCGGATTAAGATTTGTTATAAGCGGTGCAGCTGCTTTAGATAAAGAAGTAGAAAAAGGTTTTAATGATTTAGGAATACTTACAATTCAAGGGTATGGTTTAACTGAAGCATCACCTGTAATTGCAGCAGAAAATTATAAATATAGAAAATACGGTTCAATTGGTTTGCCTATGCCAAATGTAGAAGTAAAAATTGATAATAAAAATGAAGAAGGAATAGGTGAATTATTAGCTAAAGGACCAAATATTATGCTAGGTTATTATGAAGATGAGGAAGAGAAAAAAGAGGCTCTTAAAGATGGCTGGTTACATACTGGTGATTTAGCTTATATGGATAAAGAAGGATTTATCTATATCACAGGAAGAAAGAAAAACTTAATTGTACTTAAAAACGGAAAAAAGATTTTTCCAGAAGAGTTAGAAGATTTAGTAAATAAATTAGAATTAGTAAATGAATGTATGGTGTTTGGATTACCAAAAGATGATGATGTAACATTATCTGTTAAAGTAAAATTAGATGAAGAAATTATAAAAGAAAAATATTCAAATTTAAGTGAAGAAGAAATTGAAAAAATATTATGGGAACAGATAAAAGGTATAAATAAAAAAATGCCAACTTATAAGTATATGAAACATTTATTTATAGAAAAAGGAGATTTTATAAAAACAACTACAAATAAAATTAAAAGAAATGAAGAGATGAAAAAAATAATAGAAACAATTACTAAAAAGTCATAAAAAATTCACTTTTCTTTTCAAATTATATAGTATAATATTAGAAAAGAAAGGATTTTATATGAAAATAATAAAAAGAATTTTAATTGGATTATTAATTATAATTTTAGTTGCATTAATATGTATAGGAGCTTATTTTGGAATACAGGGCTATAAAATGTATAAAGAAGCTTTAGAAGAAAAAAGTATGGCAGAAGTGGTAAATGAAATTCGCTCAAATGAAAGCTTTACCAAAATAGAAGATTTACCACAAGACTATATCAATGCAGTAATAGCAGTAGAAGATAGAAGATTTTACAAACATTGTGGAATTGATTTGATTTCAATAGGAAGAGCTGTTATTAATGATATAAGAGCAATGGAATTAGTAGAAGGTGGTAGTACCATTACTCAGCAATTAGCTAAAAATACATTTTTTACTCAATCAAAAGAGCTTACTAGAAAATGTGCCGAAGTATTTATGGCTTTTGAATATGAAAAAAATTATACTAAAGAAGAAATTTTTGAATTATATGTAAATACCAGCTATTTTGGAGACGGATATTATTGTGTAAAAGATGCGGCTTTGGGATATTTTGATAAAGAGCCAAAAGATATGAACTTATATGAATGTACACTTTTAGCTGGAATTCCAAATGCACCATCTGTATATGCACCAACTAAAAATCCAGAGCTTGCGAAACAAAGACAAGCCCAAGTTATAAATAAAATGATTAAATACAAATATTTAACTCAAGAACAAGCAAATGAGATTTTAGATATTGAATATGATTATGAATAAAAAAAAGACAGAATTAAGATATTAATTATATCAAAATTCTGTTTTTTTTTTTTTTTACTCTCTAGAATCACCATCAAGGCAAACATTTAATTTATTTATTGTATTTTCTAGCCCATTACTTTTTAAATAAATAGTACCATCAGTATCTGTTCTATAAATAGTAGAATTATATTTTTTTAATCTTTCTAAGATTTCATTTTTGGGTAAATTATAGGAATTGTTTGGACCAACAGAAATTATAGCTATATCTGGTGAAACAGTTTTTATAAATTTTTCTGAACTGCTAGTATTTGAACCATGATGACCAACTTTTAAAACATTTACTTTTTCCCAATCTCTTGAACTTTCTGTTTTAGTTTCAGCATCTCCCATAAATAAATATTTTTGATTTCCAAAGTTTAACTTAAGAACAATTGAAGAATCATTTTTTTCATCAGGTTCTGAATTATCAACGAACATTACTTCAAAATTAGCATCTCCTAGAGAAAAAGTTTCACCTACCTGAGGATTTGTAATAGATAAATTTTTTTCTATAATAGCATTTTCAACATCTTCATATGTTTTGGTAGATACATTTGAAGTAAATGGCATATATATTTTTTCAACATTTAGTGAATTTATTACATCATCTAAACCACCAATATGATCTTCGTGAGTGTGAGTACCTACAATATAATCTAATTTTTCAATTCTTAAATCATTTTTCAAATAACTTACAATTAATCTTCCATCTGAATTATTACCTGCATCAATTAACATATTTTGATTATTGTTTTTAATCAAAATACTATCAGCTTGACCAACATCAAAAAAATAGATTTCTAAAGAACTATCATTAGAAACAGCAACACTATTAGAACTAGCACTATTTGATGTAATTTCTTGTACAGTAGTTTCTGTTGTATTATTTATAAGAAAATTTGGAAGCTCAATAGTCTCATTATTATTTCCAAAAACAGTAGTATAAATAATAAATAAAACTGCTATAAAAAGTAGATATAGGTATTTTTTATCTTTTTTATTAAATTTTTTTCTTCGTTTCTTTCGCATAATTACCCCCGAATTTTTTATAAAATAATTATATCAAAAGATATAAAAAAAGCAATTTAAATTTTATTTAAAGCTTGCATAAAATGTTAAAAGGACATATAATAATGATAGAAATTCGATTACATTTTCTTTTTATATTATTAGAAAAGAGGAATAATGGATTTAGAATTTTTAATTGGAAATAAGGATAGAATAAAGGAAAATTTTATAACTACATTTTTAAAGGAAATAAGTAAATCTATGGAAGAAAAATATATAGTAGATAGATTCGAAGAAAATTTTGCAGTATGTGAAAAACAATCAAATAATGAAATGATTAATATACCAAAAGAAGATTTACCAGAGCAAATACAAGAGGGAATGACTATAAAGAAGGAAAATGGAGAATTTAAAATAGACAGTTTAAATTGTTCAGTTTGTATGAAAAAAGCTTTAGATGAACTGAAAAACAATTGGAATATAGAAGATTTATATGTAGTAAATAGTATTTTATCAAATGCAGTAAAATGTACTAGCTTAAATAAATCCGAAAATATTTATATAAAAGATGAGGAACTTATTTCAAAATTAGATAAGGGTACTATACTAAAAAAAGAAAGTGAAAGTGAATTTATCATAGATAATATTAAAACAAATGAATTAAAAGAAAAATTGGTTAATATGAAATTTTAATTTTTATAAAATTATAATAAATACTAAGGAGGAAGAATGAGTAAAAAGAATATTATTTTATTAGTATTTGCAATAGTGTTTTTAATTTTGGCTATTATATTTTTTGTAATATCAGGAAATATAGAATTTTCAAATAATAGTAATTTAAATAGTTCTACTATAAAAAATACTCTTAGCAATACCACTTCAAATACTTTAGGTAATAATTTAACAAATACGAATATATTAAATGTTACTACAAATACATTAAATGAAACAGACTATCAAAATGCAGCTGAAACAGGAATTTTAAATCCAGTTGCAGAATATAAAAACTTTTTAGTTTATGATGAAAGTGGAGCAGAAGTTTCGCTAGACAGTTTTTCAGGAAAGCCAGTTTTTATATTATTTTGGCAAACTTCTCAAGAAGATTCTATAGAAATGCTAAAAACTTTAAATACTGTTTATGAAAAATATAAAGATGATGTAATATTCTTAAGTATTGCTGATACAGCTTCAAAAGCAGAGGTACAAACTATAGTACAGGAAAATGCTATACAGATACCAATGTATTATGAACAAGATTTGGCTGCAAGTTTAGCATATAATATAACAAATTATCCTACATCAATTATAAAAGATAAAAACAATAATGTAGTAAATACCAAGATAGGAAAAATGGAAGAAGATACAATACTTGCAAATTTAGATATATTAGCAGAGAATTTTTAATTAAAAAAATCTCTCCGTACAATAAGTGTACGGAGATTTTTTTATGTAAAAATAAGGCGAAAAAGACAATAAATTTTCTAAAAAACAATAGGCACAAGAAAAAAATTTAAAAAATTTAAAAAAATTTTACAAAAGTACTTGAAAATAAAAAAGTTATATATTAAAATTTAAGTGAAGTGGAGAGAAGTGGTAGAAAGTGGTAGTAAAAGAAAAGGGGTGAAACCACAGTGCTAATAGGCGAATATGAGCATTCTCTAGATGCTAAAGGCAGACTTATAATGCCAGCAAAACTTAGAGAAGACATAGGAGACAAGTTTATAATAACTAAAGGCTTAGATGGATGTTTATTTGCCTTTTCTTTAGTTGAGTGGACAAACTTCGAACAAAAATTAAGAACGTTACCAATTTCTAATAAGGATGCAAGAGCATTCTCAAGATTTTTCTTTGCTGGAGCAATAGAATGTGAAATAGATAAACAAGGAAGATTTCTTATTTCAAGCAATTTGAGAGAATTTGCAGAACTTACAAAAGATGTTGTAATAGTAGGTATGGATTCAAGAATTGAAATTTGGAGTAAGGAAAAATGGCTAAAATGTGATGAAGATATTTCAGCAGATGAAATTGCAGAAAAAATGGAAATGCTAGGAATATAGACAACTAGATTAATTAATAAATAAGTTAGTATATAACTTGCTAAAGTTTATATAAACACAAAAGAATAATAATATACAAAAGATTAAAAAAAACACAAAAGACAAATTTAAAGATACAAAAGATAAAAATTTTAAGTTATTCAAAAGAAAAAGTTAAACAAAAGATTAAAGATTTAAGATTTAACAAAAGATTTTAAAATTTACTAAAGATTTAAAAAATTTTGTTAAACTAAAGAAAAATACATTTACAATTTTGTAAATATATATACACAAAAGATTTTAATATACGAAAGATAAGATTAAATGAATACAAAAGATACAAAAATACAAAAGATAAAATAACAAATTAAGCTGAGACAGTTGGTATAAATCTTACCAACTGTTTATGCTATAATCTAAAAAATGGTAAAGAGGTATTAAATTGGAATTTAATCATACACCAGTGTTACTAGAAGAATGTATTCAAGGTTTAAATATAAAAGAAGATGGTATATATGTTGATGGAACAATTGGAGGAGCTGGACATAGCTTAAAAATTATTCAAAAGTTAACATCAAAAGGTATGCTAATTGGAATAGATAGAGATGAAGAAGCCTTAAAAGAAGCAAAAGAAAGATTGAAAGATTTTCAAAATATCAAGCTTGTGCATGATAATCACGATAATATACTTTCTATACTAGAAGAATTAGAAATAGATAAGGTAGATGGAATTTTATTAGATTTAGGTGTTTCTTCATATCAATTAGATGAAAGAAATAGAGGTTTTAGCTACATTGGAGAGGCAACACTTGATATGAGAATGGATAAAACACAAAAATTAGATGCGAAAATTGTAGTAAATAAATATTCAGAAGCTGAATTAGCAGATATTATATACGAATATGGTGAAGAACGTTTTGCTAAGAAAATAGCAAGAAAAATTTGTGAAGTAAGAAAAGAAAAAGAAATTAAAACAACTCTAGATTTGGTAAAAATAATAGAGAGTATAGTTCCTAGAAATTCAAAAGAAGGACATCCTGCTAAAAGAACTTTTCAAGCTATAAGAATTGAAGTAAACAATGAACTAAAACCGTTATACCAAACTACTATGGATTGTATAGAAGCATTAAAACCAAATGGAAGATTATGCATAATTACATTTCATTCGTTAGAAGATAGGATAGTAAAAAAAGCTATGGTGGATGCAGCAGGAAAATGTACATGCCCACCAGGATTACCATATTGTGTGTGTGGTGCAAAATCTTATGGAAATATAATTACCAAAAAACCAATTTTACCTTCTAATGAAGAAATGAATCAAAATGCTAGGAGTAAAAGTGCAAAATTAAGAATTTTTGAGAGAAATAATAAATCTTTTTAATATAATTTTGGAAAGGAGGACTTAATTTGGCAGCATATCAGTATGAGACAAGTCCAAGAAAGTTAAAGACTGATTATAAAGTAAATACAAAAAAAACTAAAAAAGCAGTTTCAAAAACAACTACAAAAAAGAAGCCAAAATTGCAAAATAATAAGAAACTAAAAGTTCAAATTACACTTAATGCAATTTTTATTTTTGCAGTACTTTTTGGAATGATTTATCAGAATGCTCAAATTAGCCAAGCCTTTTCTCAAATACAAGGATTAAAGACCCAAGTAGCTGAAATACAAAAAGAAAATGAGCAATTAGAAATAGGTATACAAAACGAATTAAATTTAAGTAGTATAGAAGAAAATGCTAAAAACATGTTGGGAATGCAGAAACTAACTAGTGGACAAATTAGATATGTAAATTTATCTAAAAAAGATTACGTAGAGCCAAGTACAGAAGAAGTTATTATTGATAGCGAGCAAAACTTTATTCAATCAATAATAGAAAAAATAAAAAACTTATTTTAGAAACTGATATGGTATATAATATGCATATCAGTTTTTTATGTTCTTAGAAAATATCACAGTTGTTTTTTAATCATTGTAAATGCCAAAAAAATATGCTATAATTTTTTAAACTTGGAGGATACAATGAAAAATCTAATGAATACAAAATTTGAGCCAGAAAATATTCAAGAGGAAATTTTGTGTAAAAAAATTTACAATGCACAAAATAGTATTGAATTAGAAATGTTTGCTAATAAAATGGAAAAACTTTTAAAAGATAAAGTAGAGATATTTGCTTATAGAATAAAAGCTCCTTATTCAGCAATTAGAAGTTATAGATTAGCAAATTATAAAGATGCTGAAAAAATACATGATTTATTAGGTTTTTTAATTGTTGTAGAAGATATATCTCAAATAAAACAGATAAAAGAATTAATAATAAAAAATTTAGATGTTGAGTATAAGGTATTTAATTTATTAGATGAAAAAGAGTTTAAAGCAAAAGAATACAAAAAAATTTCTGGACTAGTTAAAGAAAATCAATATAATGAGAGAATTTTTAAAGATATAAATACATGGCTTGAAGTACCAAATAATTTAGATGTATTATTACCACCGTTTAGTTATAATATATTATGCAATAAAGAGTTTAAAGATATAAAAGAATCTATACCTGTGGAAATAAGAATTCAAACAAAAGAAGATTTTATTACAACTGAAAGCTATTATTATACTATACATAAAAATGATAATATAGAATTAAACGTAAAAATACCATTGCTATGTATGTCTTTTAGATTACTAAGGAGAATGGCAAAATTAAATCTCGCAAATGATAATAATTTGAAAATAGTATATAGAAGTCAAATAGAAAATATTAAAAATATAAATAAAAAATTTATAGATGAAAATATAAGTTATGTAAAAAATGTTTTGAAAGAATATGAAAATATAATTACGTCTTGGAGAGAAAAACAAGCAATATATCAGTTTATGAGAAAGTAATATTGATATATTGCTTTTTATATACTAATAAAATTGAGTTAGAGTAGATTAAATTTGCCGGAAATTGACTTTTTATGTTAAGTATAGTAAAATGTATATGTACCCAATAACAGTTTGAATGGTGCTAAAATTGCATCAGAAAGGAGTTCTTATGAAACATGTGAGACGGTTAATTACTTTGCTGATGATATGTGCTTGTTTTTGTAATGGCGCTCTCACAGCAAAGGCTGCAGATGATGAGAAAATCACATTTGTAGACTTGGACATCTGGTTAGACAGTGAAGGTGACATCCGGGTAGACTCGTGGCAAGACTTGTATGTTGACGTTGATGGCAATAGATCTGCTAAAGAAAGGTGGGAAGAACTGGAAATTACTGTAGAGGTGGACAGACCCTACCGGCTTTCGTTATCTGGAAGCGAATCTATAAACTTTTATCGTGAAGACGGAATTATTATTTCATACCAATCTATGGATAGGAAGAATTCAAGAAAGGTTGAGATAACAGTAGAATATTTCGTGCACGATGGAAGTTGCTATTACGAGAATTGCTACTGGGAAAATTACCACGACTATTGCGACTACGGTAATTACATCTATAGTGATGTAGAAAATACTGTGTCGTACTATGACGAGCATGGAAATCGTCACATTATAGCAAGCTATGGTGATTTTTGCAGACCAAGTCATCCAAACAAACCTAACAACCCAAGCTGTGATAGCAAAGGCAATTGGTACTACGAAAATGGAGACTGGTATTACTATGTAAATGGAAAACAGCTGAAATCAATTTGGAAACAAATTGATGGATACTGGTATCATTTTAGGGACAATGGCAAGATGTCTGTAGGCTGGGTTGACTATACTTATTACTGCAATCCGTCAAAAGATACAGATGTGCCATACGGAGCAATGCTAACTGGGTGGCAACAATGCCCGGTATTCTCAGGAACTTACTGGTACTACTTTAAGCCAGTGTCTGGCGAAAAGGTGATAGGAAGAGCCTGTATTGATGGCTGCTGGTATCAGTTTGATGAGCAGGGAAAATGGATCCAGTGAGTGATGAACTTTAGGAATAGTCCTTAAAGTTCAAGATTCAAGACGCAAAAGGAGAAGAAGATGTTTTATAGGAATAAAGGAGCCCCTTCTGAGGGGCTTCTTATTTATTTGTATATTGTTTTAGTTTAATAAGAAAGGAGATACATAAATAAAAATAAATTTTAAGTGTTGTCCCTCAAAGTTCAAAGTAATAAAAAAGAAATTACTTAATATTATAAATTAAGTAATTTTTTGTATGTAAATGAATATTAAAGGAGAGAAAATGCAGACTAATATTTTAGGTTTAAGAAAAAGAATGATGCTAGGATTAATCCTATGTATGATTGCTATATGTGTGTTAATTATAAGAGTTGCATATATACAATTAATAGCACCAGATGAGCTTAAAGCAAAAGCTGAAGAACAACAAAGCTCTAGTAGAAGTATACAATCGAAAAGAGGAACAATTTATGATGCAACTGGAGAAAATATTTTAGCTGTTAGTAGTTCTGTTGAAACTGTAACTGTGAATCCGGTAAATATAAGTAATGAAAATAAAGAAAAGGTTGCAAGAAAGCTTTCTGAAATTTTTGAATTAGATTATGAAACAGTATTAAAAAAGGTGAAAAAAAATAGCGCAATAGAGACAATAGTAAAAAGGGTAGAAAAAGATAAAACGAATCTTTTAAGACAGTGGATGCAAGAAAATAATATATTAACAGGTATAAATATAGATGAAGATACTAAGAGGTATTATCCATATTCAAGTTTAGCTTCACATATAATTGGTTTTTGTGGAAGTGATAATCAAGGCTTAGATGGAATTGAAGCTAAGTATAATGATATTTTAAAAGGAGAAACTGGAGAAATAAGCAAATTAATAGATGCTAAAGGAAATGAATTTGGAAATGAAGGAGAAAGTTATGTTTCACCTAAACAAGGAAAGAATTTAATACTTGGGATTGATATGAATATTCAGGCTATTGTAGAAAAATATTTAGAAGAAGCTTGTATCGACAACGTGTGTACAGATGGTGGAAATGTTATAGTAATGAACCCTAAAACTGGGAATATTTTAGCAATGGCAACATATCCATATTATGATTTAAATAATCCATTTACTATAAATGATGAAGAATTAAAAAATAATTGGGAATTGTTAGAACAATCAGATAAATCAAATCTATTGCAGGCTATGTGGAGAAATAAAGCTATTGCAGATACATATGAACCTGGTTCTACTTTTAAATTGGTAACTGCATCAGCAGCCTTGGAAGAAAATATTGCTGAAGTTGATAAAGAGGGAGCTTTTAATTGTAGTGGTGGCATTGAAATAGCAGGAAGAAGAATTAAATGTTGGAGATACTATAGACCTCATGGTTCGCAAAGTCTAAGGCAAGCACTTATGAATTCTTGCAATCCAGTTTTTATAGGATTAGGGCAGAAAATAGGTGTTTCAAAATATTATGAATATTTAAATAGATTTGGTTTCTTAAGAAAAACAGGGATAGATTTGCCAGGAGAAGCAGGAAGTATATTCTTAAAAGAGGAAAAAGTAGGTCCTGTAGAACTTGCTACTATTTCCTTTGGCCAAAGATTTGAAGTTACACCAATACAAATGATTACTATGGTTTCTACAATTGCTAATAATGGAAAATATGTATATCCAAGAATAGTAAAACAAATTCAAGATCCAGAAACTGGAGAAATAGAGGAAATAGAACCAAAATATGGAGAACAAGTAATATCAGAAAAAACTGCACAAGATATCTTAAGCATGATGACATCAGTTGTTTCTGAAGGAACTGGAAAAAATGCAAGAGTTCAAGGATATAATATAGGAGGAAAAACAGGAACTTCTGAAGATGGTGTAAATACAGGAAAATATGTAACATCTTTTATTGGAGTTGCACCAACAGATGATCCGGAATTAACAATATTAATAACTTTATATAATCCAACAGGGGAGGGAGGCCATCAAGGTGGTGGTGTTGCAGCACCAGTTGCTGGAAAAATTTTAAGTGAAGTAATTTCTTATTTAGAGATTCCACAGAGTAATGATGAATAAATTGTAAATTTTTGTAAAAAAATGATTAAAAAATAATAAAAATGTTTTATTTATTTTGAAAAAATGATACAATAGGAAACAAATAAAAGATATAGGAGAGATGTTATGGAAGAAAAATGTATTAACCAAAGGGTAAAAACAGAAACTAAAGAAATTTTAGAAAAATATCCCAAAGAAAAAAATCAATTAATAGCAATATTAAATGATGTACAAGAAAAATATGGATACATCCCAAAACAGGCACAAATGGTTATCTCAGAAGAATTATCAATTCCAATGGCAGAAATATATGGAGTTATAACTTTTTATTCAAGATTTACACTTACACCAAAAGGAAAATATAATATTTCTATCTGCTTAGGAACAGCTTGCTATGTAAAGGGTTCACAAAAATTATTAGATAGAGCAAAAGAAAGACTAAAAATAGAACCAGGTCAAGTAACTGAAGATGGAAAGTTCTCAATAGATGATGTAAGATGTGTAGGAGCTTGTGGCTTAGCACCAGTATTTATGGTAAATGATGAAGTATATGGGAATGCAACAGTAAAACAATTTGATGAAGTAATTGATAAGTATATGAATGAATAAAAATAAATAAAAAGGAGGTAATCCATGAAAACTATTGAAGAATTAGAAAATATAAGAAAAGAAAAAAGAAAAGAATTAGATTTAAGAATAAATACAGAAGCAGATACAAGAGAAAAACATATATTAGTATGTAGAGGAACAGGTTGTACATCTTCAAAGTCTCCCAAAATAATAGAAAATTTTAGAAAAATAATAGAAGAAAGAAATATTCAAAATGTAAGAGTAATACAAACAGGTTGTTTTGGTCTATGTGCGAAAGGACCAATTGTTATTATAAGACCAGAGGAAACATTTTATGCACATGTAAAACCAGAAGATTGTGAAGAAATTATAGACTCACATATTTGTAATGGAAAAAAAGTTGAAAGATTACTATGTAAAGATGTTGATGGAAGTATTGTAAATAAATTAGATGAATTAAATTTTTACAAAAAACAAAAAAGAATAGCTTTAAAAAACTGTGGAGTTATAGATCCAGAAAATATAGATGAATATATAGCTTTTGATGGATATAAAGCAATAGAAAAGGTTTTAACTGAAATGACTCCAGATAAAGTAATAGAAGTTATTTCAAAATCAGGATTAAGAGGTCGTGGAGGAGCAGGATTTCCAACTGGTAAAAAATGGAGTTTTGCTAAAGCAGAAGAAAATGAACAAAAATACATAGGATGTAATGCAGATGAAGGGGATCCAGGAGCTTTTATGGATAGAAGTATATTAGAAGGAGATCCACATTGTGTTTTAGAAGCAATGGCAATTGCAGGATTTGCAATTGGTGCAAATCAAGGATACATATATGTAAGAGCTGAATATCCAATAGCAGTACAAAGATTAAAAATAGCTATTAAGCAAGCTAGAGAATATGGATTACTTGGAGATAATGTATTAGGAACAGGTTTTAAATTTGATGTAGATATTAGATTAGGTGCAGGAGCTTTCGTTTGTGGAGAAGAAACAGCACTTTTAGAATCAATAGAAGGAAAGAGAGGTCAGCCAAGAGTAAAACCACCATATCCTGCTAGCAAAGGTTTATTTGGAAAACCAACTGTTATAAACAATGTAGAAACTTTAGCCAATATATCTAAGATTATTTTAAATGGTGCTGATTGGTATTCAAGTATAGGAACTGAAAATTCAAAAGGAACAAAAGTATTTGCACTTGGTGGAAATGTAAACAATGTAGGCTTAGTAGAAGTTCCAATGGGTACAACTTTAAGAGAGATAGTATTTGATATAGGTGGTGGAATTCCAAAAGGAAGACAGTTTAAAGCTGCTCAAACAGGAGGACCATCTGGAGGATGTATTCCAGCAG
>CALXZR010000007.1 GCA_944393295.1 uncultured Clostridia bacterium | reverse complement strand
TGAAGAATCTTGTATTCAAGATGAATCTGGTTCTTTAACCTCTAATATTGGAAATATAAAATTTGAAAATGGAAATTTAGATATTGGTATAAATTTAAGAGTTCCTGTACATACAGCTTTAGATGATATTATTCTTCAATATAAAAAGCTAATACAATTCTATGAGAATATTAAAATTACTGTTTTATCAAAACAAGACCCTATTTGTGTTTCAAAAGATAGTAAATTAGTTAAAACACTTGTAAATATATATAATGAAGAAACCGGAAACAATCTAGAAGCAGTTGCTATCGGTGGTGGTACTTATGCAAGAGCATTTCCAAATTTTATATCTTATGGTGCAAATATGCCTGGAGATACTGATATGTGCCATCAAGTAGATGAATTTATTGATATTGATAAACTTATGCAAGCCTCTTATATTTATGCAAAAGCAATATATGAATTAAGCAAATAACTTTAGATATTTTACTCTGCTAACTTTAGCAGAGCTCTCTTTATAACTTGATTTTTAAGCTTTTTTGTGATAAAATGATTTTGTTGTTTTTTAATGCGATTCGCATTAAATATTTTTCTCGTACTTAGGAGAAGTGCACGTTCTCTTAAGCATATAGAAACTGCAAATGGTTATGAGAATATGGAGGAAGTATGAAAGTTAATGTGAAGAAGGTATTTGATACTGCAAAGCGGATTTGCTTTGCCTCGCTTGCAGTAATAGGAATCTACAAAATTGCTGAGGAATTCTTCCGTGAAAAGTTCGAAGATGAATTCTATGCTCTTGGCTACGAAGATGGCAAAGAAGAAGCATATCTTGCAATGGAAGAAGAAGCCGACGATCTTTGGGTTGAGGATTTGGACGAGGACGAAGATGTAAAAGGTACTCGCAAAAATTGTAACTGCGGTGCCCATTGCAAATGCCATTCCGAAAATCCCGATGAAACTACTTCAGAAGATACCACAGAATAGCAATCTTTCTTCAGCGTGCACCTGAAAGAAATCCTGCTCACTTGAGCAAAAGGCGGCCCCTCATGCTGTTGGGACCGTCTTTTCATTTTATTTAATTATTTCTTTTATTGCTTCTTCAATTGATATAGTTTTTTGTTCTCCTGTAAACATATTTTTTAAAGAAACACTATTATTTTTTACTTCATCTTCACCTATAATCGCAACATAAGGAATATAAAGTTTATTTGCATATTTCATTTTTGCTTTCATTGCTTTATTTTCATAATATACATCTGTTGGTATTCCCGCTTCTCTAAAAGCTGTTGCAACTTTTAGCATATAGTTAAAGTCTTTATTATCTATATCCATTACTAAAACTTTTGTTATGCTTTTATTTTCATCTTCTTCATCTAATAATCCAATATCTTTTAGTTGTGAAAATAATCTTGTAAGTCCTATAGAAATTCCTATACCTGGTAACTTTTGTTTTGTGTAGTATTCCGTTAAATTTTCATATCTACCACCTGAGCAAATGCTTCCAAGTTCTGGATATTTTACTAAATTTGTTTCGTATACAGTTCCTGTATAATAATCTAAGCCTCTTGCAATAGTTAAATTTATATTAAAATTGTCTTCTGGTACATTAAAAGCTTTTAAATACTCTGTTACTTGTTTCAATTCTGAAAGACCTTCATTAAATATTTCGTTTTTGATATTTAAAGAAACTAGTTTCTCTAAAATCTCATCATTTGATCCTGTAATTGCAATAAATTCTAATATCTTATTGCTATCCTCTTCTGATATATCTAATTTTATAAGTTCTAGCTTAACTGCTTCTTTTCCAATTTTATCTATTTTATCTATAGTTCTTAAAATATCCGTAATCTTTGAACTCAAGTTTAAAGAAGCGAAAAATCCATTAAGCACCTTTCTATTGTTTATTTTAATAATGAATTCTCCTATATTTAACTCTTTAAAAACTTGATAAATTATTGTAGGTATTTCTGCATCATATACAATATCTAGTGTTTCATTTCCAATTACATCTATATCACATTGATAAAATTCTCTATATCTTCCTTTTTGTTGTTTTTCACCACGATACACTTTATTCATTTGATATCTCTTAAATGGAAAACTTAAATCATTGTATCTTTGAGAAACATATCTAGCTAAAGGAACAGTTAAATCAAATCTCATAGATATATCAGTATCGCCTTTCATAAATCTATATATTTGCTTTTCTGTTTCCCCTCCTGCTTTTGCAAGTAATACTTCTGAATATTCTAATATTGGTGTATCTAATGGTAAAAAACCAAATTTTTCATAGACTTTTCTTATTGTATCATACATCTTATTAAACTTTATCTGGTCTTGTGGTAATAATTCCATAAAACCAGGTAAAATCTTAGGTTCTACTTTTTCCATATTAAATCTCCTTTTAAAATTCCTTTTCTTTTAATTCTATATAAATATTTCTTTCATCTTCTATCATTGTTGTTTTTCCATGACCTGGATAACATATAGTTTCCTCTGGTAGTTCCATTAATTTATTGGTTATTGAATCCATTAATTCTACAAAATTTCCTGTTGGCAAATCTGTTCTTCCCCAACTACCAGAAAACATTGTATCTCCTGTAAAAACAAGTCTTTCTTTTTCACAATATAAAGATAGACCTCCTTTTGTATGACCTGGAGTTGCAATAACTTTAAATTCAATATCTCCAACATGAATTAAATCGCCATCATCCACTCTAGAATCTGCCTCTAACTCTGGGTTTGGCATTTCTATATAATAAGCTAAACTAATCTCTTCATTATATAAACCTTCTGCATCTTCACGACTTATAAGTATCTTCCCTTGTTTTGCCTCTTTTAAGTCATGAATTCCACCAGTGTGGTCTGCATGGCAATGTGTAAGAAAAATATATTTAAGTTTTTCAATACCTAATATATTTAAAATATCAATTATCTTGTTAGCCTCTCCACCTGGATCTATAACCATTGCTTCCTTTTTATTTTCATCATATACAATATATGAATTTGTAAGTAAACCTTGTGCTCCAGCATGTACTCGTACTCTCTTTAGTATCATTTTTATCCTCTCTTTCTATTTACCTCATAAACACTTTCTATGTTTCTTAAGGCAGTTAATAATTTCTTTAGTTCTTCAATATTTTCAATTTCTACAGTAATATTTATATTGGTAATATTTTCTTTGCTAGTTCTTGCATTTACCCCCATAAGCTTAGCTTTTACATTATCTACTTGTTTAATAACATCTTTTAATAAGCCATTTCTATCATTAGCAAAGATTTCTACATCTACACTATATGAACCTTTTACATCATCATACCAATAGACATCTATCATTCTATTTTCTTCATTTAGTAAATCTTTTAAATTTGCACAGTCTGTACGATGGACAGAAACTCCTCTTCCTTTTGTAATATATCCTATAATTTCATCTCCTGGAAGTGGATTGCAACATCTTGAAAGCTTTACTAAACAATTATCTATACCTTTTACTACAACACCTGTTTTTGAAGGCTTTGTTTTTACTGGTTTTGCAGTAGCTAGCTCTTCTATTTTCTTTTCTAAATCTTCTTCTTCGTGTTCTTTTTTGTATTCTTCCAAAAGCCTTGCGATTACTTTATTCCCAGAAATACCACCAAAACCAATGCTTGCATACATATCATCTGTACTTGCAAATTTATATCTATTTAAAACATTTTGTATCCATTCTGGTTTTAGTATATCTGAATTTTTAAGACCTAGCTTCTTAACCTCTTTTTCTATTATGTCTTTTCCTTTTTCTATATTGTCTGCTCTTTCAGCCTTTTTAAACCATTGATTTATTCTATTTCTAGCAGTTGAGCTTTTAACAAATTTTAGCCAATCTCTACTTGGACCTTTACTTTGATCTGAAGTAATAATTTCTACAATATCTCCATTGTGCAAATGTGTAATTATTGGCATCATCTTTCCATTTATCTTACATCCTACCATTTTATGTCCGATTTGTTCATGAATGCTATAGGCAAAATCTATTGGAGTTCCACCTCTAGGCATAACTTTTATCATTCCTTTTGGTGTAAAAACATAAACCTCATCTTCAAATAATTCTGTTTTTAAGGTATTTAAAAATTCATCTGGATTTTGTGTATTCTTTTGCCACTCTAAAGTTTCTCTAAGCCATGCTAATTTATCATCTCCAACAATAACTTCTTCCTTTTTACCTTTATTGCTAGCTTCTTTATATGCCCAATGTGCAGCAATACCGAATTCTGCAGTCCTATGCATTTCCCAAGTACGAATTTGTACTTCAAAAGGTGTTCCTTTTGGACCTAGTAAAGTTGTATGTATAGATTGATACATATTCTTTTTTGGAACTGCTATATAGTCTTTAAACCTTCCTGGCATTGGAGTATATAGCTCGTGTACTACACCTAGTGCGGTATAGCAATCTTTCACAGTATCTACTAATATACGAAGTGCAAATAAATCATAAATTTGATCTAAGGTTTTATTATCTCTTTGCATTTTTCTATAAATACTATATAAATGTTTTGCTCTACCAGTAACTTCTGCTTTTATATTTTGAGCCTTCATTTCAGTTTCTAAATCTATTTGAATTTGATTTAAAAATTTTAGTCTTTCTTCTCTCTTTTTATCTAATCCAACTACAATCTCATGGTATTCTTCTGGATACAAATATTTAAAAGCTAAGTCTTCAAGCTCCCATTTTAAAGAATAAATACCCAAACGATTTGCAAGAGGTGCGTATAAATCCATTGTTTCTTTAGCATTTGCTATTTGTCTATCTCTAGAAAGAAATTTAAGAGTTCTCATATTGTGAAGTCTATCTGCTAATTTGATTAAAATAACTCTTATATCTTTTCCCATTGCAAGAAACATTTTTCTATAATTTTCTACTTGCTGTTCTTCAATAGTTGTATAGCGCAAAGTACCAAGTTTTGTAACTCCTGCTACCATTTCAGCTATTGACTCTCCAAATTCTCGAACTAAATCTTCATTTGTTACTGGTGTATCTTCTACAATATCATGTAATAAGGCTGCACAAATAGTTTCATCATCTAATTCTAAAGTTGATAAAATATATGCAACATTCATTGGATGAATAAGATATGGTTCTCCTGATTTTCTAAGTTGACCTTTATGAAATGAACCTGCAAAATTATATGCTTTTAATATTAATTCTGAATTAGAATTTTTATAGTTCTTTTTTTGATTTTCTATTATTTCTTCTATTGTTGCATTTTTTTCTTCTGACATATATCTTTCATCCCCCTTTAGTCTATGTTATTAAAGCTCTTTGCTTTTTTAATAAGACCTTCTTATATCCTTCATATTAAATTGAAGTGTTTCTACTCCATTAAAAATATTTGTTTCTAAAACTCCTAGTACATCTATCTTATCACCTATTTTATATTCTTCTGCATATTTTCCCATATTAAAACCAATAGAATTTAGTATATTATTTCCATCTTTTAAAGTGAGTTTTAAATGTTTTCCTTCTGATAGAGCTCTTATAGAGTCTATTTTTAAATTTCTATAAATAAATATAGGCATTTTATTTGCTTCTCCAAAAGGCTCTAAAGCCTTAAGGCTATTTACTGTTTCAAAATTTACATCTTTTATTGTAATTTCTTTATCTATGTTTATAACAGATTCAATTTCTTCTGTATGTGCTTTTTTAGATATTTCTTCAAACTTATCCGCAAATTTTTGGAAATTTTTCTTTTTTAAACTTAAACCAACAGCCATTTCATGTCCACCATATTTTTCCAGATATTCACTTGATTCGCATAGGGCTTCATGTAAATCAAATCCTGGTATACTTCTTCCAGAGCCTTTTCCTTCTTCTCCTTCAAAACAAATTAATATGCTTGGTTTAAAATATAATTCTGTAATTTTTGAAGCAACAATTCCTATTACCCCATGATGCCAATTTTCTTCTCCTACAACAATGACATTGTTTTTATCTAAATGATTTTTTTCTATTTTTGAGATTGCTTCTTCAAAAATTCTTTTTTCGATAGCTTGTCTTTCTCTATTGTATTTGTTTAAATTATCTGTAATTCTTCCTGCTTCTACAATATTCTCTGTTAAGAATAGTTTTAAAGCCTCTTCTTCTTTTCCCATTCTTCCACAAGCATTTATTCTTGGTGCAATACCAAAAGAAACTGTATTAGAATTTACATCTTTATAACCAGATGCTAGAAGTAAAGCTTTAAGTCCTGGATTTTTAGTTTGCTCTACTAGCTTTAAGCCTAGCTTTGCAATTACTCTATTTTCATCTACAAGTGGAACTATATCTGATATAGTTCCAACACATACAATATCTAAATATTTTAAATAGTCTTTTTCATCTATATTTAATTTTTGACTAATTGCTTGAATTAATTTAAAAACAACCCCGCAACCTGCTAGGTTTTTAAAAGGATATTTATTGTCCTTTCTTTTGCAGTCTATTACAGCAACAGCCTTTGGTAATTCTTCTAAAGGTTCATGGTGGTCTGTTACTATTACTTCCATTCCTTTTTCATAAGCATAAGCTATTTCCTCTATTCCAGATATTCCACAATCTACAGTTATAATAAGCGTATATCCTTCATTTGCAATTTTTTCTACTGCTTCTTTATTTAATCCATAGCCTTCATCTAATCTATTTGGAATATAATATCCTGTTTCTAAACTACGTTCTTTTAAAAATTTTTTTAAAACTGTAATACTTGTAATTCCATCTACATCATAATCACCATATATAATTACTTTTTCTTTTTTATCGATTGCTTCTAAGATTCTTTTTACTGCTTTTTCCATATCTGGCATCAAATATGGATTATGAAAATCATTTCGTGTTGGATTTAAAAAAACATCTATTTCCTTTTTTTCTGTAATATTTCTATTTACTAAGATTGCAGCTAAAAGCTCTGATATATTATGCTCTTCTGCTATTTTATGTACTAATTCCTCATCTTGCTGATAAAATTCCCATTTTCGATTCATTCCTTTTCTCCCATAATAACTAATTTGGTGTATATTATATAATAAAATTGTAAAATTAGCAATTATTTTCGTAGAAAGTATAAGAAAAACCTGAGAAAAATTAAATAAATTTTCTCAGGTTTGCTCTAAAATTGCCTTAGCAAAAAATATTAACCAATATGCTACCAAAAAGCATAACTTTTTTTCCGTTCTTTTTCTATTAAAGTTCATATTCTTCATTTCTTAGACTTACTGTATCTCCATATGCATCTATTACTGGCACTATTACTTCTATATATTTCTTTTTTGTTTCTCTATCATATGATAATCTATAGTATACTCTTTCGTCTTCTGGATCTATACTTCCTCCACCTATAGCTTTTTCTTTATATTCCCTTATTTTTTCTTCACTTAGTTTAAACTCTCTTAATTCCTTCTTTTCTTCTTCTCCACTTATCTCTAGTACCATATTTTTTTCTATTTCTTTTATGTTTAAAAATGTTTGTATCAATAAAATTATTGTAGTAAAAATAACTATTATCAATAATAATGATAATAGTAACATACATATTTTCTTATTATTTTTCATTTATAAAATCTCCCTATTTATAAAAAAAGAACCTTAACACTAAATTCAAGGTTCTATAAATTACAACTAAAGAACATCTTTAATTGCTTCTCCTATTATTTTATTAACATCTGCTATCATCACATTAAAGCGCACTTCTTTATCAAAGTATTCTTTTACTTGTTCATTTTGAACCAATATTTTATATAGTTCTTGAAGCTTTGCCATTTTTTCTGAGCTTTGCTTTTCTCCTTGCATAGCAAGTAACTGTTCTTCATAACGAATCTTCTCAAATTCATCTACTTTTTCTTTTAAACTTGGATCTTTCATTATTTCTTCTTTTATTTCTTTGTACTCTCTATACTCTTTGCTTTCTTTAATTGCTCTTGCTAAGCCATTTGCTCTATCATATACTTCCATTTTAAACATCCTTTCTAATTTTAATTTTATATTAATAATAAATCATATAGTCTATTTCTGGGAATATATCGTCCTTGTCAAATACTTCTAACAAATACCTTGCATCTATTTTGTCTTTCTTTATTTGATAATATAATTTAGTAAATCTTCCAATACGCTCTTTTATTGCTTTATGTGCATATTCTACCATGGTGCCATTTGTAATAATAAATAGCCAATCACTACTTTGAGCTAAAAGTAGTTCTCTTGCACATTGATTTAAAGCTTGTCTTCTTAAGGTATCTCCTTCATTTGGATATAAATGAGCAAGCTCACACATCCTATCTCCTGCTTTATGAAGATGTCTATGTGCATAATCATTGCTTGGATTTAGCCAAACTTCATTGTAACCATTTGCTCCCCAGCTTGATCTACAAGGAGATGCTACTTGAATATTTGGAAATCTATCTATATATTCACTTGGTGTAATAAGTTCAAAATTACACTCATCATAGTATATCTTTTTAAATAATATGTATAACCAGTATGGTCCTTCATACCACCAATGACCATAAAGCTCTGCATCATATGGACAAGTAATTATTGGAGGAACATTCATAAAACTAGATAAATGCTCTATTTGTTTAGTTCTACAATCCATAAAATGTCCTGCTTGCT
>CALXZR010000006.1 GCA_944393295.1 uncultured Clostridia bacterium | reverse complement strand
TTTATACTTACTATACCAGTTTTAAAATCTACATCTTGCCATTCTAATCCCATAAGTTCACCAAGTCTTACACCAGTAAATATTGTTAAGATGATTGCAACTTTGTACTTAATTTGTTCTTCACCAAGTTCTGTTAGATTTTCTAGTAGTATTTTGCATTGTTCATCATCATAATATCTTCTTTTAGGTTTCATTGCTTTAGGTGGTTGAACCCTTTCTGCAGGATTAGATACAATTAATTGCCAATATATAGCTTTGTGCAGCATTGCACGAAGTAGTCTGTGATGCTCTAATATTGTCTTACCAGATAAAGGTTTTAATGTTTTTTTACCATTGTTACTTTTTTTCCTAACTAATTGTGTATCTTTACTAAGTAAATCATAAAATTGCATAATATCTGTAGGTTTAATCTTGTTAATATAGAAATGTCCAAAGTAAGGAAGAATCCTTGTTTCTAAAATTCTACAATATCTTTTATAAGTTGAAGGAGCGAGTTCTTTTGAACCATAATCTCTTTTCCATATTTCTGTGAATTCAGAAAATTTAAGAGATTTTCCCTCAATTACAAGACCATTTTGAACATCAGCAACAAATTTAGCAAGTTCTATTTGAGCATCTTTTTTAGTTCCGTGTATTGTTTTGGTATGTTTTATTAGCTTTCCATTTAGGTCATAGCCATTTGTGCATACTAGCCTGTAACTATCTTTTCCTCTTTTTTCAATACTCCCAGCCATTACCTTTTTCACCTCCTTTCAGGCATAACTATGGGTGGGAGAGAGTTAATATACCTGTTAACAACATGAATTATATAATAAATGATAACAAATTACAAGAGTATTTGATAATAAACTTGGACAAGCTGAATATAATAATATTAAGAAATTTGTCGAAATTTGACATGCAAAGAAATTGCTGGATTTTTGGCGGAAAATGTGATATAATGCAACAAAATAAGGAGAAAATATATGGAAAAAATAAAAAAATCTTTAAAATCACTAATAGGTCAAGTTACAATTACTGTAATTAGCACACTAATAGGAAATTTTATAGTAGAAAAAATAACAAAATTTAATACATTAAAATTCCTTTGGGAAAAATTATTGCAATTATTAAATTTGATCTGGAATTTTTTAAATATAAAGATAGCAATATGGATTTATATTGTAATATCTATTGGATTAGTAGGTACATTTATTGTCTATTTAATGATACAGAATAGAAGAGTTGAGACAGCAGAACCAGATTTTCTAAAATACCGTGAAGATAAATATAAAGGTAGAGTAAAGTTTAGATGGGAGTATATAAAAGATTTTGAAGGAAAATATAGAATGGAAAATTTTATTCCAATATGTGAATGTGGATGCCAATTGGACAAAAAAAGAAAAATAGGAAATTCATATTTTGGAATGGAACAGTATGTTTGTCCAAAATGTGAAAAGCAATATGGTAATGTCCTTACCTATGATGAAATGCAAAGTTTTGAGAAAATTTTAATTTCTAATGTACACAGTGGAGAATATAAGAAGATAATTAATAGTAGAGAAGGAGAATAAAATGGAAGAAAATAAGGAAGAAAATATTAACAAAAAAATAATAAGAGAAAATAATTTGAAAGAAATTTTTGCATCTGCTAATATTAATTTTTTATTTGGTTCTGGTGTTAATGGACGAGCTTTCCCACAATTAGCTGGTTTTATAGAAACAAATAAATTTTTAAATGAGAAGATTCCAGATACAAGTATGTCTTTTGAAGAAAAATTAAACATGTTATCAGAAAATGATGAGAGTATTGCTAGAGCTAAATTTGTGAGTGAATTTAACGATAGTGAGGAAAAAATTGATTGGAGGTCAGAAGATATAGAAGATATAAAAAACATGTTAAATAATATATATAAATTAGTTGATAAAGCAGAAAATAGACAGGATTCATCATATAAAGTAAATATATTTACTTTAAATTACGATGATATAGTGGAAGATATTTTAAGTAAAGAGTGTTATATAAATAATGTAATAAGTGCAGATTCATATAAAAAGACGGATTTCTTTAATGTGATAGGATACAACTTTGAATATGGAAAGAAAATCCCTACATTTGTTACTACTAAATTGCATGGTAGTATAAAGAAAGGTAAATTGTCTAAAGATGCGATTATATATCCTGGAAATAAAAAATATGAAACAGCATTGGGACCTAAATTCTTTGAATTAATGTTTTTAATGAAAAGTGAATTAATAAGAAGAAATGCTGTATTAATGGTTATCGGATATTCAGGAAATGATGAACATATAAATGGAATTATTTCTGATGCAATAGAAGCTAATTTAACTCTTATATGGTTTAGATATAACAATGATGAAAAATTACCAGAGATAATTCCAAAAAATAAGGAAAAAGTTATTGTAATAGATCAGTTAGAAGAAAAAATTGGAACAACAAAGAGATGCGCACATTTAATAGAGGAGATTTTAAAAGTATGATAGTTGGAAAAATTGTTGAAGTTAGGGGAATCAAGATTTTAGCAAAATTTGATGAAAAATTACCACCACATTTAATAGAAAATCGAAATATTATTCCAGCACCACAGATAAATAGCTATGTAAAAACTAGAGTAGGTTTAGATACTATAATATGTCAAATTGTTGGAGAATATTTAAAGTTTGATAATAATCAAGGAAAAGAAATTGCATATTTAGTAGAATTAGAAGTTAGAGGCAGAATATCTAATGGTAAATTTTTAGGTGGACTAAGATTATTACCAATAGTAGAAGCAAAATTAGAAACTTTAGATAAAGAAGACTTTAATATAGTTTTTTATAATACACAAAATTCTATTGTTATAGGATATAATTTGTTTGATACATCTAATAAAGTATCTTTAGATATCAATAGATTAATACCAACACATATAGGAATATTTGGAAATACTGGTAGTGGAAAATCAAATACTATGTCTAAAATTATAAAAGAATATATAGAAAGAATAGAGCATTTACCTAATATGAATAAATCAAAAATTTTGATATTTGATTTAAATAATGAATATGGTAATAATGCAATATGCTGTTTAGATAAGAAGAAAATTTACAATCTAAATACTAGAAAAGAAAATGGAGATAAAATCCCATTTGACTTTAAAAAAATTAGTGCTGATGATTGGGGAATTATTTTAAATGCAACAGAAAAAACACAAATGCCAATAGTAAGAAAAGCATATGAAAATTCTCTTATTGAGTTTGATAAAGAAAGCCATAGAGCTTTAACCATAATCAAAAGAATAATTTTTAATAAGAAAAATAATATTTTTTATACAATTAGAACTTATGCAGGACAATATTTTGATAACATAGATCAAATTTCTTTTAATAGTACAACTAATGGATTTTATGCTAATGGAAGATATTTGAATACTATGTCAGATATTGAACAGCTTGGAATAAAATTAAAGGATATAGATAACTCGCTAGATAGATTTGAATTTGAGTTATTAATGGAAATAGTTCAAAGAAATGAAAATGGAATTAATTTTGAATTTATTAGTCCATTAATATTTAGAATGGCAAATAAAAAGAAGCAATTATTAAAAGTTTTAAAAAATAGCGAAGGAGAATTTGAAAACGATTTATTTGAGGATAAAAATATATGTATTATACAGATTGGAAGTGTTAATAAAGAGATAAAAGAAGTTATACCTTCATTGATATCCAACATGATTTATGATATAAAAGTTGAAAATAAAGGAAACTTAGAGGTTGATAGTATAATAAATATTGTTATTGATGAAGCACATAACCTATTAGCAACTAATAAAGAACAAAGTGAGTTATATGGAAATAGTTTAAAGGTTTTTGAAAAGATTATAAAAGAAGGAAGGAAATTTGGTGTGTTTTTAATGATTGCAAGTCAGAGACCGAGTGATATTTCAAATACAATAACTTCTCAGTTGCAAAATTATTTTATTCACAAATTAGTTAATCCGAATGATATAGAAAAGATAAGAAAAACAGTTGCATACATGGATGAAAATAGCTTAAATATGGTAACTGTTTTAGGTGCTGGAGAATGTATAATATCTGGAAGCGCACTATATATACCACAATATGTATATGTTGACGAACTAGAAAAAGAATATAAGCCTAACAGTGATAATATAAAATTAATTGGAGAAAATGGTATATTAGAATAAAAGGAAAAGGTAAAAACTTTTCCTTTTATTTATCTTGCTCATCTACCCATTTTGCAAATTCTTTGTTAGAAATTTTGCCAGAGCATACATCCTTATACATTTGTTTTCCAGTTTTTCTATATTGTTCTAAATCTTTTTGATACATAGTTATTTTAGGATTTCGTTTAGCTCTAAGTTGCTTTCTACTTCCAATTTTTCTATATTTATCATATGTTGTATCATTTTC
>CALXZR010000005.1 GCA_944393295.1 uncultured Clostridia bacterium | reverse complement strand
TATTTAAAACAAGGCAAGTGGGCATCTGATAGAGTTTATAAAATATTAACTAATTCTATTTATCTTGGTATATTTGAATATGGAAAATATAAACGAAAACCACAAGATATTTTAAGAGTTGAAAACTATTGTGAACCGATTATAGATGAAATTACTTGGAATACTACTAGAAATGTATTAGTTAAAAATAAGCATTCAAATTATGGAGAATATATTCATTTATTTTCAGGATTAGTTAAATGTCCTATCTGTGGCAATATTATGAGTTCATCAGAATCTTTTAAATATCCTAATGGAAAATTAAAAGTATATTATCATTTAAGATGTAAAAATCATAATTGTAAAGGATTTGGACTTCATTATAATAATGAAAAAATAGAAAACAAATTAAAACGAATACTAGAGGAATTAACTATCTTTATTCTTTCTATGGATAATGAAATTATTACTTGTAATTCTACTAAAAGCAATGATGTAAAAGAAATAGAAAAAGCTATCAAGAAATTAAAGCTACAAGAAAAAAGATTAATAGATTTATATATAAGCTCTAACCTAGATGTAGAAACTATTAATCTTAAAAATGATGTTATCAAAAAAGAAATTGATAAATTAAACAAAAAGAAAATTAGTCTTGATCCAGATAATTCATCACAAGAATATACAGTAGAACTAATTAAAAAACTAGATTGCGTAGAAGAAAAAAATAATTTGATTTTTACTAATATTAAAAATATCGGCTTTACTTTTCTTTATGATTTACTATCACGAGAAGCCAAAAGAGATATGATTCATAGACTTGTATCGCAAGTAGAAATTAATAGAGATAAAAATTATAATATTGAAATTAAGAATATAAAATTTACAGACGAATTTATAACAAAAAGCAGTAAAGAGTATTTAAAATATCTTAATAAAATAATGACAGATAACAATATTGGAATTAAATTTCAAGAAAAAATCAACAAAGAAGAATTAAAGATAATAGAACAAGATTATGACATTTTATCAGTTACAAAAATGAAGGATAATAAATATTCTAATGAATTTTTAGAAAACTTTATATCAAAATCAAAAGAGCATTTATATATTGATGGACTTATTAGCTTCCCTTATGTTGACGAGAATAAATTAAAAGATATTTTAATATTAGTACCTAAAACTAAAATAAAAATAGCAAATTAAATAAAGAAATGGAGAGATGGAAATGAAATTAACTTATTCAAAAATTGAAAATTATTTATTACCTAATTTAACTATTAAAAATCAGAATTATAAAAGAATTAACAAATATGGATTACTAAAATTGATCTATCTGAAATAAAATAATAAAGCACTTTATACAACTCTGTTAATGAAAAATGAACTAACAAATTATCTTGTTTCAGTTAGTGATGAATGTGAAAATAAATTAAATAATTTAATAGAACAATTTAAAAAATCAGATAAATTACTATCTGAAAAAGTAAAGAAACTAATCAACTAGGATGGGCAAAATTAATGAATAATCGCAAAAATATTGCTGAAGAAATTATTTTAAATGAATTAATTTATACTAAAAATGTGTGAGTACAAATTAGAATATTTGTCCTAGCCAGCACTGAATTTGTACTCACATACAAATTCTATATGGGAATTCCCATACCCTTAACTACAATTTCATTAATTCACTTCGTAATGAAGAATCCATTTTTTCAAGAGCATATCTAAAAGTTGTTCTACTTAATATGCTAACATTATCTCTTAAATATTTTTCTATATCTTCTGGATATGTTAAATATGTATATTTTAATAACCATCCTATTCCTTTTTGAATATGAATATGCTTGTCATATTTTAAATTTTCACAGATATATAAAATCTTATCAAGATTATAGTCAACTGAAAAATCAGATTTGGAAATTATAAAACAAACCAGTGAAGCACGCCTAACATATACCTTATCTGAATTACTCCAATTTACAATATTATTATAGAGTTCAGTATACTTTTCAATCATAGGATTCAAAACACGATAACAATAAGCATCACATTTACCCCAACTATCTACATAATTAAATAACCATTTTTCATAATAATTAAAATATTTTATATTATATAAATGTCTTCTTTTAACAAGAAGAGTCATTAATAGAAAAGGTTCTTCTTTATTTTGTTTTAATATTTCATCAAATAAATCAAAAAAATTTATATCTGAATTTTTAATCATCTTATCTATTCGATTTACATTCTTTACAACATCCTTATAATTAGATAAATTATATATTTCTGTTTCAATTTGTTTATTCATACTTATCACTACATATCTCCAATAAATTACCATCAGGATCAGAAACATTGAAATAGTAATATGGTTCAACAATGTTAATATACATAATTTCTGATACATCACATATTTTTAACTTTCTTATTCTTTCATATTCACTCTTCAAATTTTTTGTATAAAAATTAAATATAACAATATTATTTTTTCTATCTGTTTTTTTTGAATTAAAATCCTCAATATATGCTTTATTATAATTATTATGAACTTTATTATTGTCTTTTATTTTTTCTTCATCAAACTTTTTATTATAAAGAGCAATTTTATTTCCCATTTCGAATTCAACCCATCTGTTTTCACAAAAGACGATTGGTTCTATTTGTAATACTTTTTTATAAAAATTGATTGATTTATTAAAATCTTCAGTCTCAATATATGCACTTATTAATTCCATTAAATAATACCTCCATAATCTTTTATTTAATTTATTCGTTTCGCCATCTTTTTATGGTATCAGTTAAATCTATATCTATCCATTCTTTATTCCATTCATTATAGAAATTAACATTATCTGATTTAGGTCTAGGATTTGGCAACTCCATTTTTATTATAGCAGGAATAGTAGTTGCATCACCGACAACAAGAGCCTCACCAGAAGATAATGTTGGTAAGCAATCTACTAAAGAACTGTTGTTATCAGGAAGAAGCCTTTTTACACAATTTTGATCATTAAAGTTAGTTAGTCTCAATACTACAAAGTTATTACATTGAGAAAATATTGTTTCAGAAACTTCTGATGGTCTTTGACTCACTACCATAAGGCTTAGTCCGTATTTTCTTCCTTCTTTTGCAATTCTTTCAATAGATTTTTTGGAGGCATTATATTCTGCACCACCATCTTTAGGTATATAATTATGTGCCTCTTCACAAACAATCATAAATGGTATATCATTTTGCTCATTAATCTTATGTTTGTTTTTAGAATAGTGAAATGCAAAATCAAAAATTAATCTCGCAACTAAACTAACAGTTATGCTTAAAACTTCAAATGGAACTCCACTTAAATCAATTATAGATATATTAGATTTGTCAATATATCCAATAAATTGTTTTAATATAACTGAAAAGTCTTCAGTTTTAAATTCTAAACCGTCATCTTTCTTTGCATTAGTTATAAAATTTAATCGTTTATCATTTAATTTTGTTTCAATTCTTGTTAAAAATCTTTCAAATTCACCATTAAATGGGCCATTACTAGCTTTAGTCGCAGCAGCTGTAGAACTAGAGACAAAATCAAAAGTTGAGTTCAAATATTCTGTTATATCTTCGATTAAGCGTCCGTCTTTAAGTTTTGGTTTACCATATTCTCCATCAATTTTACTTATAACTTCGCAATTTAAATTATATATAAAATTATAGACTTCTTTAATATCGAAATAAACTGGCATATCATATGTGATTTTTTTCCCTGGATTATGTTTTTCTTTACTTAAAATTACAGCTCTCTTAAATTGTGATATTTGATTATGTGAGTTCATTTCATTGCTTTCAATAAAAAGTGATTCTAGTTCTTCAGAATTCATTAACCAATATGGGATGTTTATTTTTTCAACATCCAAATTATTTAATGTAAATCTTTCTGATTCATCTAAAGAAAAAGCATTTTTATATTCTGAATGTATGTCAAAAATTATGATATGAGAGTTTTTTTGATTTTCCTTATTAGTATTTAAAGCATTATCAATTCCTACTACTTGTTGAATTATTTTAGCAACAGAACATGATTTACCACTTCCTGTTGAACCTACTACACCAATGTGTTTACTAAAAAAAGAATTTCCATTTATGTAATAATCTATAGAATCATTATTAGATAATTTCCCCATTCTATATGTAAAGTCCTTACTTTTTGCAAATATTTTGTCAATTGTTTCATTATCTGGTATAAATACTGGCTCAGTAGGTGATGGTATATTAACACTTCCTTGTTTAAATTCTATATTTTCTTCATTTTGAAAATAACTTCCGACCGGTTGTGTTTCAATATGGTATTCGATATCTTTTGGCCCCTCTATACTTTTTATATTTAAAATTGTAACTAAAATATAATTCAAATTTCCTTCTTGCACTGTTAAGTATTTTCCTATTTTTATAAAATTTTTATTTTGTTCAAACTCATCAACACTATTTAATTTTATTTTTATAATAGAACCTGTACTTTCAAAAACTTTACCTATTTCATTCATTTTTACCTCCTAAATAAAAAACTTCCTTTAAGTCCTTTATACTTAATCCTTGTATCTTAGAACACGAAATACCTGAACTTTCTAATTCCGTAACATCAATATTACCTATAACAAATAAGTCGTTAGGTGAATTTTCTTTTAAATAATCATCTATTTCTTTGCACCTCAAGCATATTTTTAAAGAGCAATTATCAACTTTAATAAATTTATCTAGATTGAAGTTTCTTGCCACATCACCATTTTCAAAAGAAACTTTATAATTATTGTATAAGATTGTTTGTATTTCTAAAAAATTGTCATAATTTTTGTCTTCGATAATAAAGATAGGGCACTTATTTAATTTAGGCTTATTGTTATATTTTGTAATATAATCAACTATGAAAGATGCTACTTCTGGATTTGAATATCTACTAATGTCAAAATATATGGCTCTAACACTTGAATTGCTTTGTAAACGAATTCTTAAATTATTTTTTATTACTCTTTTGTATTTTTCAAAAGAATATAGTGTTTTCAGCCACTTAGTTGATAATAGTTCTTTTAAACCATATACTTCATTTTTAAAAGCCCAACAATTTATAATTCTTTCTTTTTCATCAGAATTAGCGCTAATTGTTGCCACTTTATGAAAAAAGTTAGGATAAAATAAATTGATTGCATCATCTTCACTATGTCCATTACTTACTATCTTTTGTATTATTTCATGGAAAAGACTATCATAAGATGGTGCTGAAAAAACTTCTACTTTGTTAGTAAAATCATCAATATCAATTTTTAAGATTTTATTACCTTGTTCTTCTATATATTTATGAATAATTTTTATATCATTATTTCCCAATTCTTTCTTCTGAAATATTTTATTGATATCTTCATTAAAATTATAAATAATTGGGAAATATTTTTTTATATAGTTTTTATTTTTCGTTTTTAATATTTCACTAAATACAGTGCTATCAAATTTTTCTTTTCTTTCGTTTAAGGAATTTTTACAATGAATATATAACCTATAATTTAGACTGACATCTTCATTATAAGATATTAACATATCAAATATAGGTTTAGCTAATACACTAGAAGTTAAATTTTCTGTTGATTCATAATATTTACATTGAACTGCCACAGTTTTATCTAGTAAAAAAATATCCAAGTCTTCGATAGTACCTTCTAGCATTATATGTGTTTTGTCATCATCCGCTTTTAAAATTTCCATAATGCTTTTATTAAATTGGTAATTAAAACCTAATATTGTTGCATTAGCTGTTCTATCCACTTATTAGCACCTCCTTGATTTTTTAAAACAAAAAAGTATCATATTTAATGATACAAATTTATTTTATTATACTATATTTAGCCATTTTTTTCCATACGTCCATTGAAATTTAATGATAATTCATATATAATGAATACAGAAAGAGAACACAGTTCGTAACTTGTATGTGATTCGCTCCATTGGGAAATCTGTTCGAACTTTTATAGTTTGAACTTAATATAGAAAAGTATCAATTTCTAAATGAAGTTGATATTTTTTTGTGTTAAGAAAGGACAGATTTTATGATTAATATTATTAGT
>CALXZR010000004.1 GCA_944393295.1 uncultured Clostridia bacterium | reverse complement strand
AGAGCAAGTGCTCTCCTTTCCCATTTTTATATACTTTTTTTTGAAAAATGTGTTATAATAAATATAATTTATTTAAGTTTAAAATTTTATAAGGCTGTAATAATAAATAATATAAATGTAAAATAATAGGATAACAGGGAGTAAAATATGAGAAATATAAAACTAGTAATAGAATATGATGGAAAGAACTTTAATGGTTGGCAAAAACAGCCTAATAAATTAAATATACAAGGAGAAATAGAAAGAGCAATAGAAGAAATTACTGGTGAAAAAATAGATTTAATTGCATCTGGTAGAACTGATGCTGGAGTACATAGTTTAGGGCAAGTAGCTAATTTTAAAACTAATAGCACAATTGATATAGACAAATTTCCTTATGCAATAAATTCAAAACTGAAGAAAAGTATTTTAATCAAATCTGCTGAGGAAGTTCCAGAAAGATTTCATAGTAGATATTCAGTTCATTCTAAAACTTATAGATATACTATAAATAATTCAAAATTTGGAACTGCTTTATATCGTGATATGGAATACCATTTTCCAATAAAGTTAGATGAAAATAAAATGCAAGAGGCAGCTAAATATTTTGAAGGAGAACATGATTTTAAAGCTTTTAAAGCAAGTGGAACTAGTAGTAAGAGTAGTGTAAGAACTATTTATAAGGCAGAGGTAAAGAGAGAAGGAGAAAGAGTAATAATAGAGCTTACAGGAAATGGATTTTTGTACAATATGGTTAGAATTATAGCAGGAACATTAGTTGATGTAGGAACTTATAAAATATTACCAGAAGATGTAAAAAATATTATAGAAAAAAAAGAAAGAAAAAATGCAGGAAAAACTTTGCCTGCAAAAGGTTTATGTTTAGTAGAAGTACAATATTAATTTAAGTAACTAAAGGCAAGTAATAAGAATAATATATATTAGACTCTGAATAAAGGAGGAAAATATAATGAATTTATTACTTGTTTTTTTTGCAATACCTGTTGCAATAATAATTCTTTCTATTATTTTAGAAACATTATTGCATAATCCATATAAAGTTGCTGGAATATTTTTTTCTATATTCTTAGTGATTGCTTTTGCACTAGGTGCTTCAGCAGCACTTATAGCTATTGTTATAGGCTATACAATTTTATCTTTAATAACAGCTTTTTTAGTAAAATTATTTTGTAGTAGAAGAAGATTTTATCCACACTGTCCAGAATATTATAATTTTAATAATACTTTATATGAGGCAGAAGATTTAAAAGAAGATAATGGAAGTTATTTTAACTATCAATATAATCAAGAGCCTAATTGTAGATGCAATAATCGTTTTCGTAATTGAAAAAATAATTTTTTTGACTTTCTTCATAAAGAAAGTCTTTTTTTATGCTCTAAATATGAAACACGACCAAAGAATATAGATAAACAACTTGAAATAGCTTTTTGCAAATGGTATAATTTTAACGTAAAAAGAGGTGAGAAAAATAAAAATTGCAGTAATATCAGATGTACATGGAAATAGCGTTGCTTTAGAACAAGTATTATTAGATGCTAGAGAAAATGGTGTTGATAAATATATTTTTCCAGGAGATTTAGTTAACGATCTTCCTTTTGGAAACGAGACTTTAGAAACAATAAAAAACATAAGTGACTATTTAATAGAAGGAAATAAAGAAGAATATTTAAAAGAATATAATAGAGCACATTATTCTTGGAAAAATATACAGTTTAGGAATACTATATTTATGAATAACGAACTTTCTAAAGAAAATTTAAAATTAGTATGTTCTTTACCAACTAGTTTAAATTTAGAATTTGAAGGTGTAAAGTTAAAAATTGTACATGGATCACCAGAGAGCGTTGAAGAGCAAATACATAAAGTTAGAGAAGACTTAATAGATAAATATACAAAAAGCTTAGAAGAAGATGTATTAGTATTTGGACATACTCATGAGCCAGTATGGTATAGAAGAGTAAATGGAAAATTAATAGTAAATGCAGGTTGTATGGGAGTATCTCCATATTATAAAGCAGAAGCAGAATATATAATTTTACACATAAAAAATAAACAAGTAGAAGTTGAAAAAAGGCTAATTCCGTATAAAACAGATTTTGTAAAAGAAAAAATAAAAAAATGTGGAATTCTAGATGAAGATAGAGTTTTAATGAGTTTAACCTATGCAGCACTAATTGGAAATGGAAAAATAAGACATCAATTTTTTGTAGATGCTAAAAATAGTATGAAAGAAAGAAATCACAATTTGTATAAAAGTGATGCGAATGGTATTTACAAATATTTTAAATTATATGATGATGATATTTGGATAGGAACATATAATAAATATAAAAATTATTTTGAATTTTAGAGAGGAGAAGGCAAAAGTATAAAAGATGAGATTAGACAAATTTTTAAAAGTTAGTAGGGTAATAAAAAGAAGAACTGTTGCAAATGATGCAGCTGATATGGGTAGGGTTTCTGTAAATGGAAGAGTAGTAAAACCTAGCTATGAAGTAAAAGAAGGAGATATAGTAGAAATAAAATTTGGAGATAAGGTTTCTAAATTTCAGATAATAAAAATTCCTAAAGTTGCAGGAAAAGATTTAGGAGAACTAATAAAAATTTTATAAAAGTTGGGAGATCCCCCTCAGTAGCATGAGGGGGATTTTGTTGTGCTTAAACCCCTAAGCCGACCACACTATATTCAACCTAAGAGCCTAAGTCTTTCAAAAAGGGAACATAAGTTAACAACGCTTAGAACCCTAAAAGACAGCCCAAAGATGAATGCGTGACCGTTGTTTTTGATGCAATCGCATTTTCATGTTTAAACACCTCTTTCTTCTAAAGCTCATTACATTTCTGCAACAAGATGCGGCACTATTCGCCAAAAAAATACAATAATAGTATAATTTCTAGTTTACAAAAAGTCAATAATATTTCTTGATTTTTATATATTATAAAATGTTGATAAAAAAATAAAGATATGATATAACAATAAAAAATTTGATAATAAATAATACAATAATTTATTTGTAGAGGAGTTTTATATGCCAGATTTTGTACATTTACACATACATAGTGAATATAGCTTATTAGATGGAATGTGTAGAATTAAAGATTTACCAAAAAGAGCTAAAGAATTGGGAATGAAGGCAATTGCATTAACAGACCATGGGGTTATGTTTGGAGCAGTTGGCTTTTTTAAAGAATGTCAAAAAGAAGGTATAAAACCTATAATAGGTTGTGAAGTATATGTTGCACCTAGAAGTAGATTTCAAAAAGAACCGGGAATAGATGATAAATATTATCATCTAATTTTGCTTGCAAAAAATAAAGAAGGTTACCAAAATCTAATAAAATTAGTTTCATTATCTTATACAGAAGGATATTATTATAAGCCTCGTATAGATCATGAAATATTGGAAAAATATAAAGATGGTTTAATTTGTTTAAGTGCATGTTTAGCTGGAGAAGTTAATCGTGCTATAATGAATAAGGATATAGAAAAGGCTAAAGAAGCAGCTCTATGGCATAAAAGTGTTTTTGGAGAAGACTATTATTTAGAAATACAAAACAATGGTTTAGCAGAGCAAGTTGTGGCAAATCAAAATTTAATTGCTTTATCTAAAGAACTAGATATTCCATTAGTTGCTACAAATGATGCACATTATTTAAAACAAGAGGATAGTTACAACCATGAAATTTTACTATGCATCCAAACTGGAAAAAAAATGACAGATGAAGATAGAATGCGTTTTGAAACTAATGAATTCTATGTAAAATCTAAAGAAGAGATGGCAGATTATTTTTCAAATGTTCCAGAAGCTATTGAAAACACAGTAAAGATTGCAGATAAATGTAATTTTGAATTTGAATTTGGTGTTACTAAACTACCAAATTATGATGTTCCAGAGGAGTTTAAAACACATGAAGAGTATTTTAGAAAATTATGTAATGAAGGTATAAAAGAAAGATACGGAGAAAATCCAGGAAAAGAAGTTTTAGATAGATTAGAGTATGAAACTAAGATTATAGAGAAAATGGGATATGTGGACTATTACTTAATAGTTTGGGATTATATTAATTATGCTAAATCAGTAGGAATACCAGTTGGTCCAGGTCGTGGTTCTGGTGCAGGTTCAATTGCGGCTTATGCAATTGGAATAACTGACATAGATCCACTAAAATATAATTTGCTTTTTGAGAGATTTCTAAATCCAGAAAGAATTAGTATGCCAGATTTTGATGTGGATTTTTCTGACGAGAGAAGGCAAGAAGTTATAGATTATGTAGCTAGAAAATATGGAAGAGATCATGTTTCTCAAATTGTTACTTTTGGTACAATGTCTGCTAGAAGCGTTATTCGTGATGTTGGAAGAGTTTTAGATGTACCATATGGTGAAGTGGATAAGCTTGCTAAAATGATACCAATGGAACTTCATATAACTATAGATAAAGCTTTAGAAGAAAATAGAGAATTACGTGAATTATATGAATCTGATGAAATTACCAAAAAAATAATAGATATATCAAGAGGTCTAGAAGGAATGCCTAGAAATGCATCAACACATGCTTGTGGAGTTGTAATTACAAAGAACCCTGTAGATACTTATGTACCTCTTTATGTAAATGATGGCAATGTTGTAGCACAATATACAATGACTTTATTAGAAGAATTAGGTCTTTTAAAAATGGACTTTTTAGGACTAAGAACTTTAAGTGTTATAGCAAATTGTATGGATTTAATAAAACAAAATAGAGGTATAGACGTTAAATTTGATGAAAAAATGGATGATCCAAAAGTTTATAAGCTATGGCAGGAAGGAAAAACTTATGGTATTTTCCAATTTGAAAGTGCGGGAATTACAAACTTTATGAAGGAATTAAAACCAGACTGCTTTGAAGATATTGTTGCAGGAGTTTCTTTATATCGACCAGGACCTATGGATCAAATTCCAAGATATATTAGAGGAAAACAAAATCCAGGTCATAATGAATATACTCATCCAGCTCTAGAGCCAATTTTAAATGTAACTTATGGATGTATGGTTTATCAGGAACAGGTAATGCAAATTGTTAGAGACTTAGCTGGATATTCTTTAGGTAGAGCTGATTTAGTTCGTAGAGCAATGGGAAAGAAAAAGCTAGATGTAATGGCAAAAGAAAGAGAAGTATTTATTAATGGACAGGTAGATGAAGAAGGAAATGTTATAGTTCCTGGATGCGTTAGAAATGGGATTGACGCAGAGTCTGCTAATAAAATTTTTGACGAGATGGCAGAGTTTGCAAAATATGCATTTAATAAATCACATGCAGCTGCATATGCAGTAGTATCATATAGAACAGCATATTTAAAAGCATATTATCAAGAAGAATTAATGGCAGCAACTCTAAATAGCTTTTTAGGAAATTTAGATAAAGTACCTTTATATATAGAAGAATGCAAAAATATGGGAATTGAAATTTTAAATCCGAGCATTAATGAAAGTGAAACCAAGTTTACTGTTTCAAAAAATAAAATTAGATTTGGTTTAGGTAGTATAAAAAATGTTGGATTAGCTGCAATTAATAGCATTGTTGAAGAAAGAAAAAAGAATGGACCATACGAGAGTTTTACTTCTTTTTGCGAAAGAATAAAAGATGAAGCAGTAAATAAAAAATGCTTAGAAAGTTTAATTAAAGCAGGAGCTTTTGATGAGCTAGGAAAAAACAGAGCAACTTTGCTTGCTTCTTTTGAAAATATTGTAGATACGATTAGTAGCTATAATAAAAAAGGTATGGAAGATCAAGTTTCAATGTTTGATTTATTAAGTCAAACAGAGGAAATACAAGAAACTCAAAAATATACTTTTGAAGAAAAAGAAGAGATGGATAAAAAAGATCTTCTAAGTATGGAAAAAGAGGTACTTGGTATTTATATTTCTGGTCATCCATTAGAAAAATATAAAGAATTAATAGAAAAAAATACAAATATTAGTACTTTAGATTTATTACAAATAAATGACGATTTGCAAGAATTTGGAAAAACAGCTAATTATAAAGATGGACAAAATATAAAATTTGCAGGAATTATAAGCAAAGTAAAAAAGAAATTTACAAAAAAGAATACTATTATGGCTTTTATAACAATAGAAGATGTACATGGTATAGCAGAAGTTATAGCTTTTGATAGTTGTTATTCTAAATATAGCACATCAATAATAGAACAAAATATAGTCTTTATTGAAGGTAGACTTAGCATTCGTGAAGATGAAGAACCAAAGATAATTGCTACTACTATTTCTGATTTCGATGAGGAAGATTTAAGAAAAAATAATAACACGTCACAAAATATAAGTAATAAAAGTGAACATAATAAAATTAAAACTCTAAATATTAATATAACAACTTTAACAGAAGAGCAAAAGGATAAACTAAGAGGAGCAATAAAATTTTTTAGTGGTGAAAGGGCAAATAGTAAAATGCAAATTACAGAAGAAGAAATTGTTAAACCATGTGGAGCAATTTTCTTAACAGATAAAATACTTTCAAAATTTGAACAAATTGTTGGAAAAGAAAATGTAAATATAATATAAAATTTTAGTAATAAAATAATTGAAATTTTACATTTATATATGTACAATATATATATAAATGTAAAAATAAGGAGAAAACCATGAAACAAAATAATGGCTTAACATTAATTGCATTAGTAATAACAATAATAGTTTTATTAATTTTAGCAGGTGTATCAATTGCACTAACATTAGGAGAAAATGGAATTATTTCAAGAGCAACAACAGTTGAATCAACTTATAATCAAAGTGAAGTTTTAGAAGAATTAAAAACTTTGACAGCAGAAAAATACCTTGCTGTTTATAATGAAACCTTAGGAAAAGACTTAGAAACAAAATATAATACAGATATATTGCTTAGAGATTTTTTTGATACAGAAAAAGATATAATTGATTATGATGCTGCTAAAGATGATAATGGATATAGATATTACATAATAAAGATTGATGGACTAAAAAGAAATATTACTAAATATGGAAGAGGAACTTGGGAAGAAGGAGATGTGTTTGCAATTAGGAGAACGGTAACTACTTCTGGTGAACAAGTTACTTTAGGAGCAGATTGTGAAGTTTGTTATAAACCAAAAGTATCAGAAAGTTCGGAAATTGTAAACATTGGAGCTTTAGATATAAATCATCCAGTAAAATAAAAAAAGCACTAAAACTAGTGCTTCAGACTGTTGACAAAGTATTAAAAAATATTTTGTACAACAGTCTTTTCTTTTTCTACTATTTTTAAAATTAATTTTATTTTATAAAAATTGGATATTAATTGTAGAGTATGGGCTTTATCCCCATA
>CALXZR010000003.1 GCA_944393295.1 uncultured Clostridia bacterium | reverse complement strand
AAAATATTAAAAGGCTTCGATGTACCTGGAACTATTATTGATGTAATACTTCCACTTTGTAAATCAGCACAAACATCTTGTACATATCCTAGCCTTTTTCCATCTTTAATATTTATAACTTCTTTATGTCTAAAGTCCATACCCTTTTGACCCATAAAAGACCTCCTAAATAATTATACTATTATAAGTATATTATTTGTAAAATCTTTTTATGTGATTAATTGCACTTTTTTCTAACCTTGAAACTTGAGCTTGAGAAATTCCAATTTCATCTGCTACTTCCATTTGGGTTCTACATTCAAAAAATCTTTTATTAATAATAGTTTTTTCCTTCTCAGTTAATTTTTTCATAGCTTCATTTATAGCAATGTTTTCAGTCCATCTCTCATCTGTATTCTTTTTATCACTTATTTGGTCCATAATATAGATATTATCAGTACTATCTCCGTATACAGAATCTTGCAATGAAACTGGGTCTTGAATAGCATCTAAGCTAAAAGCAATTTCTTCTTTATCTACATTTAAAACTTTAGCAATTTGTTCTACTGTAGGTTCTAACTCAGAATCTTTTAATAACTTTTCTCTAACCATTAAAGCTTTGTAAGCTAAATCACGAGTAGAACGACTAACTCTAATTGGGTTATTATCCCTTAAATATCTTCTTATTTCACCAATAATCATAGGAACTGCATATGTTGAAAATTGAACATTTTGTGCTAGGTCAAAATTATCCAAAGCTTTAATTAGACCAATACATCCAACTTGAAATAAATCATCTGCATTTTCATTCTTACATCTAAAGCGTTTTATAACACTTAAAACTAATTTTAAATTACCATTTATAAATCTTTGCCTTGCTTCATTATCTCCATTTTTTATTTTTTTTAAGAGTGCATTTTTTTCTTCATTTGACAATACAGGCAATTTAGCAGTATTTACACCGCAAATTTCAACCATGTTTATCAAAGAAAAAACCTCCTTTTAAGATAAGTATTTCCAAATTTAGAAGTAATATACTTTGATTTTTACGAGGGACAGAACTTAATATGAATTAACTTTTCTAAAAGATGTAGTTTTTATTTGCATTAGAATAAAATAAATAAAAAAAGAAATAATAATAAAAATGAGTAAAGAAGAATAAAAAAGATTGCAAAATAGAAATTGTTATGGTATAACATAAGTATCAACTTATGAAAAATAAAATAGGAGGACAAAAGACATGAATGAAAAACAAAAAATAATAAGAAAAATCAAGAAACAAGCAAAACGGAATAACCTTAATAGCGTTAGTAGTTACTATAATAGTGCTATTAATATTAGCAGCAGTAGCTATTAATTTAACTATAGGCGAAAATGGAATATTCACAAGAGCACAAGAAGCAACGATCGAACACGAAAAAGCAAGTGCAAGAGAAAAAATAGAATTAGTGTTAGCTGATGCTGTTGTAGAGAAAAAATTTAATCCAGAATATAATGAAAACGAATTTTTAGATAATTTCATAAAAAGAAGCTTACCTAATGTGGGAATAAAAGAGAATGAAATAGAGTTGAACGGATTTGCGTTTGAATTAGATAGAAGTGTGCCACAGCTAGGAGAATATATAGGAGAAACAACAGGACTAAGAATAAATGAAATAAAAGTAACAAATAAAACTTCAAATAGTATAAGTGTAGAAGTAATAACAAGTAATGCAGAAGTTGAAACATACACATATTCATATAAAAAAGATGGAGAAGGAGAAGAAGCTTGGAAAGAAGCTGGAAAAGATAGTAGCAATACATTTATATTTAGTAACTTAGAAGCAAATGTAGAGTATAATATAAAAGTAGAAGCAATTGATAATGAAGGAAATGAAGCAGAAAAAACAATATCAGCAAGCACAGAGGTTGCTTCAACAATAGAAACAATATTAGAAGAAGGCGACTTTGTAAATTATGTAGATGGAACAGGCGCAACAAGAAAATGTTTAGTATTATATGGACCAGAAAATGCAAAATATTCAATTTATGGAATACAAGTAATATCAATGGAATGTGTGGAAGATTTGGTATTGGGAAGTAATGCTGATGGTCAATTTAATGCAAATAGGGATTTATACAACGATGGAATAAATTATTTAAATAATGCAACACAAAAATATTTAAACGCAACATATGCAAAGAGCGTAAGATGTGTTGGAAGTGTACCAGATAATCCAAGTTACGATGTAGCTGGAATGTATTATAGTAGCTTGAGTTATGCGGCACCATATAATGGAACTTTCAAAGATCTAGATGATAACTATACAACAGATTGGGAACAAATGAAAGCATTAAATGTTGCATATCCAGGAAAGGATTATTGGTTAGCATCACGATTAGCTTATGGAGATTCAGGTATGACTGTATTTGGTATGAAAAAAGGCACAAATCAAGGATATGATAGTGGTCCATCTGCAGGTGAAATATGCTGGATCCATAATTCCGTTGGTGAAATTGCTAATACGCGTACAAATGGCCTTCGTCCAGTATTTACTCTAAAACCTGAAATCAAGATTACAGGAGGAGACGGATCATCAGAAACTCCATATGAATTAGGAGTGTAAGCATATAAAGTTATAAAGTAAGAAATAAACTCAAAAAATAATATATTGATAAAGATGGGCTATGAATGAAAAGAGCAAAGAATATTGGTTATCAATTGTTCAGCAGAACTCGAAATAGCCCGTCTTTTTTCTTCCGAAAGACGTAATAAAAAAATACTATCATTCAAAATGATAAATGAGAGTAAAAAAGTAATCTCTAACAAAAAACTCTAAAAAAATAATCACAAAAAATATATTTTTATGGTTGTGGTTATGAATAAAAAAATGGTAAATTGTAAAAGTAAAATATAGTTTGTAAAACTAACGTCTATTGTAAGATTAATATCTAAAAATAGGCGTTTTTTTATGCAAATATATTGAAAAATATTATAAATTAGTGTAAAATTAAAGTA
>CALXZR010000002.1 GCA_944393295.1 uncultured Clostridia bacterium | reverse complement strand
TCTAATGTGTCATATCCAGAATCCAATCCAACTTCTTTTATTTTAAATCCATATTTCTTTTCTATATAATTCATTCTTTCTATATATGGCTTTGAATCATGTATATTTCCTTTCGTTATGTAACAATCTACTATTATATTGCTCTTTGAATCTACTGTCCTATGATCTAAATACATGAATCCTTTCTCTTTATTGTCTCTATGATAATATCCACTTTCCGAATCTGTGTTACTTATTTTTACTTTCTTTTCTTCTATTTCTTCTTTATATTCAAATTCTTTTTTTCCTTGCTTTATTCGTTCTGCATTTATTTCTTTTTCTAGCCATTCTTTTCTTTGTTTTACTTCTTTTTTTACTTCTTCATGAAATTTATTTTTATTTGCATTTGCTTTTTTATGGGTCGAATCTGTAAAAAATGTTTCTCCTTTTACTAATTTCATTTTTATTGCTTGTTCTACTATTTCTGTAAATATATCTTCAAATATTGTTGTTCCTTGAAATCTCCTTATATAATTCTGGCTAAATGTTGAATAATGTGGGGTATTTTGACCTAATGGTATTCCTAAAAACCATCTATATTCTAAATCCACTTTTATTTTTTCACATGTCTTTCTCATTGATTTTATTCCATCTATTGCTTGTATGAAAACTAATTTAAACAATATTACTGGATCAACACAATTTCTTCCATTATCATGACAATATAAATTTTCTACTTTTTCATAAATAAAAGTGAAATCTATGTATTTATCAATCTTTCTATAAAGACTATCTTCTGGAACTAAATCTTCCAAACTATACATTATTATTTCACTTTGAATATTTTCTACTTTATTAAACATATAACTTTTTCTCCTTTGACAACTACCAACTATATTATATCATTAATAAAAGAAAAATGCAGAAATTTCAAAGAAATATCTGCATTAATCAAATCTTTTTTTGGTAATTATCAAAGATTCACTTATATTTTAAACCATAATTACAAAAAAAGAAAGAGTGTTAACAAAATTTTTTTACTTTGTCAACACTCTGAATAAAAAGTGAAATTATTCACTTTTTATTTTTATTCTTGTATGAGTTTTAAATTTGTCTTGTTTTACTATATAAGCACCGTTCTTTAGTTGCGCCTTTAAAGATGCTATATTATCAGTATTACAAAATATATATATTTCATTATCTTTTGTTATCTTTTTCAATTCTTCTATAGCTAATCTTAAACCTTCTGTAGCATATCCTTTTCCTCTATATTCTTTAATTATTCCATATCCTATATGTCCAGCTTCTTTTTTTAATCTTTCATTTAGGAAGTGCCTCACTTTATATAAGCCAACAATTTGTTCATCATTCCATAAAAAATAATATGTACAAGGTACCCAACCTTCTTTTAAATCTATTCCTTTAGCATTATTTATTAATTTTGGTAATACCTCACTTTTAAATTTTTCTTTAGACACATTAAAATATTTATTTTCAAAACCATTTTCATCTTCTGGAAATTTTATTATTGCTTCGTATTCTTTGTCTTCATCTTCTAAATTTGCTGCCTTTAAATATAACATTTTATGCACCTCCTTTACCTTAATTAATATTTTAACCTATATAGAAAAATTTAACAATAATATTAATAAAATAGATTAAAATATAAAATACTACTTAATACACAAATAAAATCTCCTAGAAGTCCAAGTATTAAAACAGGTTTCATATTTTTTTTTCCTATTTTTGATCCATAAACAGATACAACATAAATAGTTGTTTCTGTTGATCCCATAATTAGCGATATTAAAATACCTAAATTGCTATCAACACCAAATTTTTGCATTAAATCAGTTCCAATTGCAGTTGAAGTACTACCAGATATAGGTCTAAGTAATACAAAAGGTAAAATTTCTTGATAAGTTTTTATAAATGGAAATATAGATATAATTTTACTTGAAATAAACTCAATTATTCCAGAACTATTTAACATTCCTACTGCAATTAGCAGAGCTAGTAAAGTTGGAAATAGTTTAATAATAATTTTTTCTCCATCTACTACACCTTTTAAAAATAATTCAAAGACATTCTTTTTCTCAACTAATCCATATAATACTACCATTGTAAAAATAATTGGAGTAACAACTTTTCCTAAGTATAAAATAAAATCCATTTATTTCTTCCTCTTTCTAATCTTTAAATACATTTTTGTTAGTAAAACTATAGATAAGAAAGTAATAATACTGCAAAACCATACTCCAAATATTATTCCTCCTGAATTTTCAGAGTTTAAACTACTTCTAATTGTAATAACATTTGTTGGTATTAATTGAAGAGAAGCTGTGTTAATTGCTATAAACATTATCATTTCATCAGAAAGCTCTTTTTCTTCTTTAATATCTTTATTCATTTCATCCATTGCTTGTAGTCCTGCTGGCGTTGCAGCATTACCTAAACCAAGTAGATTTGTTACCATATTTAGAGAAATAAAATGATATGCTTTTTCCTTTTGATTTAATTTTGGAAACAAAAAATTATTAAGAGGTTTTATAGCCCTTTGCAATTTATCTTGAATACTTGTATTAGTTATTATGTTCATAATTCCACTCCAAAAACACATAGCACCGTAATAAATTTATACATAATTCTACTGTATTTTGAATAGAAGAAAATATTGAATTATTTACTTCAGAAAAATTTCCAACTAATATACTAAAAAAAACTGCTATTAATATAAAAAAACACCATATATAATTTAACATAGTTTTACCTCGATAAATTATATGGTATTTCTCTGCAAATATGAAAACTACTTTTAATCAGATTCAAATACTGAAATTGTGGCTAATGTATCTTTGTTACTTTATAAGAAATATTGGTATATTTCATTTTTACTAACATTTCTATCTTTTGCAATCTTTTTAATAATATCTTTTTTATCTAACCCATCTTTTTCATAATATTTATAATGTTCTTCTAAACTTAAGCTATTTAAATCTAGTATTTGTTTTTGCTGTTTTGAAATTGAATTTCCTTCAACTAAAATAACAAATTCGCCTTTAATATCCACAATTTGTTCAAGAACTGTGGATATTTTTCCTCTAATGAATTCTTCATGTAATTTTGTTAGTTCTCTAGCTAAAACAATATTTCTATCTCTAAAAACTTCTAGCATCATTTCTAAAGTATTTTTTAGTTTATGTGGTGCTTCATAAAAAATAAGTGTTTTAGTTTCATATTTCAATTCTTCTAGTTTATCTTTTTTTTCTTTTTTATTGGAAGACAAGAAACCAACAAAAGAAAATTCTTTTGTATTCATTCCAGATGCTATTAAAGCATTAACAAATGCACATGCTCCTGGTATTGGAACAACTTCTATTTGCGCTTTTATTGCTTCTTTTACAATTTCTTCTCCTGGATCTGAAATTCCAGGTGTACCAGCATCAGAAACTAGAGCTATATTTAAGCCATTTAATAATTTTTCTATTAATATTGGACTTTTTATTTTTTCTGTTTCTTTATAGTAGCTAATAAGTGGCTTACTAATTTCAAAGTGATTTAATAAACCTAAAGTATGTCTTGTATCTTCAGCTGCAATTAAATCAACTTCTTTTAAAACTTTTAAAGCTCTTAAAGTTATATCTTCTAAATTTCCTATTGGAGTTGCAACTAAATATAATTTTCCAGCCATTTTTTCCTCCTACTTAACTTAATTTCATTTATTATAGCATATTTTTCAAATATACTCTACTTATGTATATATCTTTATTAAGCAAAGGCTGGAGATTAAATTCTCCAGCCTTTGCAAATTATATTTACTTATTATAAATTTCTAAAATTTCATCACTATATTGACCATCCTCTTTATATATAACTAAAGGTTTCTCTATTTTTAGTAGCTCTCCAGCATCTTTTATACCTTTTATTAAAACTAAGTTAGGTGCTTTATTTATATATGGATGAACAAATCTTATACTTTTAGGTTCAATTTTATATTTTCTAAGTAAATATAAAATATCTACAATTCTCTCTGCTCTATGCACCATATAAAATTCACCTTTACTTTTTAATAATTTATAACTTATTTTAATAATGTCATCCAAATTACATTTTACTTCATGCCTTGATATTAATTTTTTTATATCGTCATTTTGAGCACCAGTATTTATCTTCATATAAGGTGGATTTGTTACAATAGCATCCATTTTATTTGGTTTAATTTCTTCAAATATTTCTTTTATATCCTTATTTATTATACAAATTTTATTCTCTAAATTATTTAATTTTACGCTTCTATTAGCCATTTCTGCAACATCTTTTTGTATTTCTACAGCATAAATTTTACCAGCCATAGATTTTTTACTTAATAGAATTGATATTATTCCCGTTCCAGTTCCAATATCCATTACTACTGAGTTTTTTTTCAAACTTTTTGCAAAATCAGATAGCAAAATACTATCTATACCAAAACAAAAACCTGTTTTATTCTGTATTATCTTCAATCCAGCGTATTCTAAATCGTCTATTCTTTCATTTTCTTTTAAATATATTTCTTCCATAATTTAAACCTTATATTTTATTTGAACTATTATATTACATATTTACTAAAAAGTAAATTATCCCATTCTAACAAATTCATTTTTTAGTGATATTCCCTCTTGCACAAATCCATCGCTTTCTACTCCATCAATTAAGAATTTTACACTATTAACTTCTGTAAGTTCTGTTACTGTATTTATAATTTGATAAAGTGAATTACTTTTTTGAACAGCATCACCACTATTTTCTAAAAATTCCTTAGATAAATTAATAGTTAAACAATTTCCACTCAAATCCGTACTAATTACTCTTGTTCCGCTTGGTATAACAGTTTCAAACATATCATTTTCTGGACCTGCTATCAACATTTCAATTAAAGTTTTATATGGATTCTTTAATAAATTTTTTGAATCTATCAATCTGGTTTCAATTTTTAGACTCTTAGATTCTTTATCTTGAAAATATAAACTAATAATTGTTTTTCTTAAATCTATATTTTCAATTTCTCCTTCAGGCACAATCTCTGTCTCTGTTCTACTCATTACAAAAGCTACAATTGCAATAACTAATAAAATTACAGCAATTAATATTATTAAAATTTTTTTACGCATAATTTTTACCTCCTTGTACACTATATTCTTTAAGTGGTTGTTTATTCCAATTAGTATTTTAGTTTTCAAAACTAGATAATGTAGTTTAATAAACAATTGACAAAATGAGTTTTGTATTGTATCATATTATTATTCTAATAAGGAGGTATTTATGGCAAAAGTTAGAGATTTAGTAAGCGGTCTTACTCATTGTATAGGAGCAGCACTTTCTCTAGTTGGCTTAGTATTGCTAATTGTATTTTCTGCAATATATGGCAATGCTTATCATGTAGTTTCCTTTACAATATTTGGAGTTGGCTTATTTTTATTGTACTTATTTAGTACTCTTTATCATTGGTTAAATATAAGTGAAAAAGGTATAACAGTATTTAGAAAATTTGATCATATTATGATATATATTTTAATAGCAGCAAGTTACACACCAGTATGTTTAGTCTCACTTAGAGGTCCTTGGGGTTGGAGTTTATTTGGAATAATTTGGGGCTTAGCAGTTTTAGGAACAATTCTCACAGCAATATGGATTAAAGCTCCACGTGCTATTACCACAACAATTTATATTATTATGGGTTGGGCTGTTGTAATAGCTGCATACCCATTAATTAAAGTATTTAGTGAAGCAAATAATTTAAAATCCCTACTTTGGTTATTAGCTGGTGGAATTTTTTATACAATAGGTGGAATTATATATGCTTTAAAAATACCAAAAACGAAATGGAAGGGCTTTGGTTTTCACGAAATATTTCATATATTTGTAATGCTAGGAAGTGCTTGTCATTATTGGTTTGTAATAAGATATGTTTTATTTATGTAATTGGAGAAGAAAAACTTCTCCTTTTTTAATTCATTTTTTCCAAAAACAAATTTATTTTTATTAAATTTGCCATTTTTCGACATTGACAAATTGGTCTAAAGGTTATAATATATAAATGAATTTTTATAGAAAAAAGAGGTTATGCAATGAGTAAAATATTACATGTAGGACTAGATATTGGTTCAACAACAATTAAAATTGTTGTTCTAGATGAAAAACAAAATATATTATATTCTAGTTACACTAGACATTTTTCAGATACAAAAAATACTTTATATGAAGTACTTACAAAATTAGCAAAAGACTATCCTAACCATACTTTCACTATGTCTCTTACTGGTTCAGGAGCTTTAGATATTGCAAAAATTTTAGAAATAACTTTTATTCAAGAAGTTATAGCTTGTAAAACAGCAGTAGAAGCTTTAATTCCACAAACAGATGTAGTTATTGAACTTGGTGGTGAAGATGCTAAAATTATATACTTTGATAAGTTCATTGAACAAAGAATGAATGGAACTTGTGCAGGTGGTACAGGTGCTTTTCTAGATCAAATGGCATCATTATTAAATACAGATACCGCTGGTCTAAATGAACTTTCTAAAAATCATGAAACTATTTATCCAATAGCATCTCGTTGTGGTGTATTTGCCAAAACAGATATTCAACCACTATTAAATGAAGGAGCAAGAAAAGAAGATATAGCAGCTTCAATTTTTCAAGCAGTTGTTAATCAAACAATTAGTGGTCTTGCTTGCGGTAGACCTATTCGTGGTAATGTTGCCTTTTTAGGTGGTCCATTGAATTACTTATCTGAATTACGCCAAAGATTTATAGAAACTCTAAATCTAAAAGATAATCAAGTTATTATACCAGAAAATGCTCATTTACTTGTAGCTACTGGAGCAGCTATTAATTCTATGGAAACTAATACTTTTACAAGTGATGATTTAAGAAATAAATTAAAAAACTTTAAAAAATCTAAGTTTACAGAAAGTAAACCACTTCCTGCATTATTTGAAACAGATGAAGATTATAAAAAGTTTAAAGAAAGACACGATAAAGCAAAAGTAAAAAGAAATAATTTAGAAAATTATGAAGGCGATTGCTATATTGGTATTGATGCTGGTTCAACTACAACAAAACTTGTTCTTATAGATAATGAAGGTGCACTTCTATATTCATTATATGGAAGTAATGGAGGTAATCCTTTAAAAAGTGTAATAGCAATGCTTAAAAAATTATACAAAGTATTACCAAAAACAGCAAAATTAAGATATAGTGGTGTTACTGGATATGGAGAAAAATTAGTTCAAACCGGTTTAAATGTCGATTTAAATGAAATAGAAACTATTGCTCACTATACAGCAGCTAAAGAATTTATGCCAGATGTAACTAGCATTATTGATATTGGTGGGCAAGATATGAAATACATAAAATTAAAAAATAATGCTATAGATAATATAATGTTAAATGAGGCTTGTTCTTCAGGTTGTGGTTCTTTTTTAGAGACTTTTGCAAAAAGCTTGGATCTTCCTATCGAAGACTTTGTTAAAGCTGCTATAGAATCTAAAACACCTGTAGATTTAGGATCTCGTTGTACAGTATTTATGAATTCAAAAATAAAGCAAGCTCAAAAAGAAGGTTTTTCTGTTGGTGATATTTCAAGTGGTTTATCATATTCAATTATAAAAAATGCAATTCAAAAAGTAATGAAGGTTCGTGATACAAAAACTCTTGGAAATCATATTGTTGTTCAAGGCGGTACTTTCTACAATGATGCTGTTTTAAGAGCATTTGAATTAATTGTAGGAAAAGAAGTAGTTCGTCCTGATATTGCTGGACTTATGGGTGCATATGGTGTTGCACTTCTTGCTAAAGAACAATATCATAGCAATTTAGATATGGAATATCGTTCAACAATATTAAAAGCAGATGAATTAGATAAATTAGAAGTAAAAGTAAGACATACAAGATGTAATGGCTGTGAAAATCATTGTCAATTAACTATAAATACTTTTGCAAATGGAAAAATTTTCATTTCAGGAAATCGTTGTGAAAAAGGCGCTGGAAACCTTTCAGAAAAGAAAGATTTGCCAAATATCTATAAATATAAATTTGAGAGACTTTTTGGTTATGAACCTCTTTCTGAAGAAGAAGCTACACGTGGAGTAATTGGAATTCCTAGAGTTTTAAATATGTACGAAGATTATCCTTTCTGGTTTACATTTCTTACAAAACTTGGTTTTCGTGTAGTATTATCAGAAAAAAGTAATAGAAAAACTTACGAAAAGGGTATAGAATCTATGCCATCAGAATCTGTATGTTATCCTGCAAAGCTTGCTCACGGACATATAGAAAGTTTGATTGAACAAGGAGTTAAAACTATTTTCTATCCATGTATACCATATTCTAGAAAAGAAAATAGTCAATCAGATAATCACTATAACTGTCCAATCGTAATATCTTATTCTGAAGTTATTAGAAATAATGTTGAAAATTTAAAGAAAATAAAATATATAAATCCTTTTTTACCAATAGATAATATTAAAAATTTGGTAAAAATCGTTCAAGAATTGGATTGCTTTAAGGAATATAATTTCAAAAAATCTGAATTAGTTGAAGCTGCTGAAGCTGCTGAAAAAGAATATCAACAATTCAAGCAAGATGTTCGTGATAAAGGTGAAGAAGTTTTAAAATATATGAAAGACAATGATTTAAGAGGAATAGTTTTAGCTGGTCGTCCTTACCATGTTGATCCAGAAATAAATCATGGAATTGATACATTAATTACTTCTTTAGGTTTATGTGTTTTATCAGAAGATAGTGTTGCTTGGAAAGGTGAAATAAGACGACCTATAAGAGTAGTAGACCAATGGACTTTCCATTCAAGATTATATGCAGCAGCTGATTATGTAGGAAAAAATGATAATTTAGAGTTAATCCAATTAAATTCTTTTGGTTGTGGTGTTGATGCTGTTACAACAGATCAAGTAGAAGAAATTTTAAAAAGTTATGACAATATGTATACTCTTATAAAAATAGATGAAGTAAACAATTTAGGAGCAATTAGAATTCGTATTCGTTCTTTACTTGCAAGCATGAATAAAAAAATAAAAAACAAGCAAGAATTAAACAATACACCAAAAGTAGACTCTGGCGATTATGATATTCATAAAATTCCTTTTACAAAAGAAATGAAAAAAGATTATACAATTCTTATTCCTCAAATGATACCTATTCATTTCGAACTTATTGAATCTGCTGTAAAAACTTTAGGTTATAATGTTCATCTACTAAGGGATTGCACTGAACACACTGTTGAAACAGGTTTAAGATATGTAAATAATGATGCTTGTTATCCATCTATATTAACAACTGGACAAATGATTGAAGCTCTTCAATCTGGTAAATATGATGTAAATAAAACTGCTTTAATAATGTCTCAAACTGGAGGTGGCTGTAGAGCTACAAATTATATAGGTTTTATAAGAAAAGCTTTAAAAGATGCTGGATTTCCTCAAGTTCCTGTTATCAGTTTTAATGTTGTTGGTATGGAAAAAAATACAGGCTTTAAGATTACACCTTCAATGATAGAAAAACTATTAAAATGTGTTATATATGGTGATTTATTACAAAAATTATTATACAAAAATAGAGCCTATGAAGTACATAAAGGAGAAACTCAAAATTTATATGAAAAATGGATGGAAAAATGTAAAAAGCTTGTAAGAAAATCTAGTCTTTCAGAATTTAAAGCAAGTATTTATGATATGGTAAATGATTTTGAAAAAATAAAATTAGACACTTCTGTTCAAAAGCCTAGAGTTGGTATTGTAGGAGAAGTTTTAATCAAATATCATCCTTTTGGAAATAATTTTGTTGTAAACGTATTAGAAAATGAAGGTGCTGAAGTCGTTGCTCCGGATTTTATGGGATTTGTTAAATTTATAGCTACACATAAAATAACCTTTAACTCTCTATTAAATACAGATAAAACAAAATCTAAGATATTTAAAATAGCAATTGATTTAATCGATCTTTTAGAAAAAGATACAAGAATAGCATTAGCACATTCTAAAAAAGGATATTTACCACCATGTAATATTTGGGAATTAGAGGATAAAGTAAAAGATATTCTTTCAATAGGAAATCAAACAGGAGAAGGCTGGTTTTTAACTGCAGAAATGATTGAATATATCGAACATGATATTCCTAATATTGTTTGTGTTCAACCATTTGCTTGCTTACCAAACCACGTTGTAGGAAAAGGAGTTATTAAAACAATTAGAGAAAAATATCCTTATGCAAATATTTCTCCTATTGATTATGATCCAGGAGCTAGTGAAACAAATCAAACTAATAGAATAAAATTATTAACTACAGTAGCAAAAGATAATCTAAAAAAGAAAAATAAAGCTAAAAAAGCTATTGAAATTGAAAATATGGTAAAAGAAGAAAAAGAAACTATAAAAAAATAATATAAATAATTTAATTAATATATCTCTTGAATTAGTATTAATCTCTAAATATATTAAAACTAATTCAGAGATATATTTTTATTTAATAAAATCAGTAGCTTGTCCATTTGTCAATTTATTTAAATGTTAATTTTATCTGAAATTTAATTAATTTCTTCCAAATATTTTTATATAATTTATAATATTATTTCGATTTTATGTAAATTACTTTCATATTTTATTCAAGTTCATACTAAATCTTTATCTTCCCTTTTTCCCAACGCTTTTAATAGATGTTTGATTAGATTTTAGCCTAAAAAAATATATAATTTTTTTTTTTAATTATATTATAATGTAAACTAATATTTTATAATAAAATAATTTACATTTTCAGCAATATATGTATTTTTTTATAAGAACATTTTTTTCTGTTTTTTGAAAAACATTATTATATAAATTGTTCTTATTACATATTTTAATTAAATTTGGATATTATTAATTGTAATTTATACATTATATTAGTACTTTTTTATAATTTTATCTAAATTTTTTTAATTTTATTTTTAAAATTTTTATAATTTCTAATTAAATATCTTGTAAGAATTAATATATATATGTTCAATATATATACTAAAAAATAGCTCATATTTCTTTTTAAATATAAGTTAACCCATTTGACTTATGTAAACAATCCGTTCAAAAGTTATACATCTATTAAAATATAACGGCAACTTTATTTCCCAATACTTATATGTTTTTTTCTACAACTATGAAACTATCTTTTTTTGTCTTATTGTGTATTTTTTGTTTATAAGAAATTTTGCCCCAAAATTTTATATAAAATAAACTTTATCTTCATATTAAATTATATTTTTACAAAAGATTTTATCTTATATTGTTTATAAGACAAATTTATACTTTTTTCTTTATTTTATTTTTTGGTATTATATTTTATAAAAAAAACAACATTTTTTTGTTAAATATAATAAAAAATTAAAATACAAATTTAAGATAATTGATTGACATCCTATTTTATTGTTTTTATATTTATATTAATTTTATTATTTATTTTATTATTTATTTTATTATTTATTTTATTATTTATTTTATTATTTATTTTAATTATTTATTTTAATTATCTATTTTAATTATTTATTTTAATTATCTATTTTAATTATTTATTTTAATTATTTATCTTAATTATCTATTTTAATTATCCATTTTAATTATCTATATTATTTTTTTATCCTGTTTAATTTTTTAATTATTTTTTATAATAAATTCTAAAATAAGTAGTTTTTCTCTTTTTATTAAATATCTTTATAGTTATTTTTATCTTACATCTTATTTCTTTAAACATTTCAATCTAATATTTGTAAAAAAATTTTAATAAAATTTTTAGTATTTTTAAGCAATCAAAAAATACGCTTCTATAATCTTCTTTTTTTTAGATCTCTATAATTTGAAATTATGTAAATTGGTTATTATAATTTTTCTCATTCATATATAAGTTTAAATATAGCTTACTTCCCAATCATTTTTAAGCAATAATTTAATATCTTTTTTAAAGTGTTTTTGCCTTTTTGATTAGCTGTATTTATAAAAAAATATTTTATGCTTCTTTTTGTTTATTTAAATATTATATTATACTCTTTAATTTTTTTCTTACAAATTTAAAACTCTTCTATTATTATTTTTCTTTTAATATTTAATAGTTTATTTGTTATTTGTTTTTATGACAATTTATTTACTTATCTATATCTTTTTGCTATATTTTTTATTTTTCTATGTATTTTTTTCCTTAAAAATAGTATTTTTTGAAAAAATTATATTATTTTATGATTTTATTTTGTATAACTTTTAGGTAGATTTTATTTTCATTATCTATAGTTTTTTGTCAATTTGTTATATGTAAATTTTGATAATTTATTTTGTATTTTAATTGGATTTTTTATATAAAAAAGCTCATATAAATTCAATTTTTTGAAACAAATTTATCAATTTATGTAAACAATTTTCGTGACTTTATAAATTCTTTCTCTTTACACAATTCCCAAGTGTTTCAGCCTATTTTTTTATTTTATAATTTTTATTTTTCTTACTTAAAATCTATTATTTTTTATTATGAACTTTTGTTTTTTTAACTTTGCCAAACATTCTTTCTTTTTTGAATTAGAAATTTTTTAATTTTTTTGTAAAGTTTTATCAATTAAAATAATTAATTATCTAATATAATATTTCTATTTTTTTCAAATGTTAATCTACAATACTATTTATTACTTATTTTATTTATTCATTTTTCATTCTATATTTATTTTTTAATTAATCTATTATCCATTTTATTTATTCGTTTTTATTTTATATTTATTTTTAATTAATTTATTATCCATCTTATTTTTTCATTTTTATTTTATATTTATTTTTTAATCAATTTATTATCCATTTTATTTTTTCATTTTTATTTATATTTATTTTTTAATCAATTTATTATCCATTCTATTTTTTGGTTTTATTTTATATTAATTTTTTATCCATTTTATTTTTTCGTTTTTATTTTATATTTATTTTTTAATTAATTTATTATTAATTCTATTTTTCAACTTTATTTTATATTTATTTGTTTTATTATCTACTTTATTATTATATTAATCATTTCATATTATTTATTTTAAATTGTTTTTGATTCTATTTAATTTTATACCTACTTTTTATAAAAAATTCTACAATAAATTATTATTCTATTTTATTATTTATTATAATTTTTAATAAAACAAATATATATTATTTATAAAAAGTAAGTTTTAGATATTAAGATTTTCTTTATACATTTTAATGACTTTCAACTTTGTAAAAAAGTTTTAATAATTTTTTCCATATATAGTTGTTCTTACAACAATACTATGATATATTTTTTATTTTTTGTTGTTACAATAACTTTGATTTATGTCAATTTATTTTTTAATATATTCTTTTTTAATAAAAATCTCTTAACTCTTTATCTCCCAACTTATTTTTAGATTTTATCAAAATATTTTTTCTTTTAATCTTGTCTTTTTGATATTTATTAAATTCTTTATTTATTGCTATACATTTTGATCTTATAAAATATAAAATAACTTATTTCTTTTTATTTTATCAATATAAATTTAAATTGATTTCAATACTTATTTATAATTATATATTTTATTTTTTTGTATACAAATCAGATTTTGTTTATAAGACAATTTTTTAACCTTTTTACTACTTTTTATACAATTTTTTTATTTTTTCTCTCTATTTTTTATTGTTTATAATGTTTTTTTAAAAATTTCTGCTCTATTTTTTTGAACATACTTCAATTGAATATTTATACTAATTCTAGATTATTTGTCAATTTGTTATATATGATTTAAGAGTAAAAATCTAATTTTTTTTATAACTTTTTACATAAAAATTTCTCGTATATTTATCATTTTTTATTGCATTTTTCTTTTGTTATGTAAACGCTTTTGTGTTATTTATATTTTTGTTGTTTTACAAGATATCCCAGCACTTTTCAGTCATTTTTTATTCTTAAAAAGTATATTTTTTCCTCATAAATTTTATTATCTTTATTTGCCGAACTAATGTTCTTTTGAGTTTGCTAAATTTTTATTATTATTTTTTTCAATATCTTAATTTTATTGTAAAATTTTACAATAAATAACCTCATAATTTTCTCTTTTTATAAACTATCTTTTATTACATATTTAATAATAATTATATTTGTGGTTAACTAATTAATTCTCTAATTTTTCATTTAAATTACTATCTTTTAAATATTTGTTTAGTTATTTATTTTATCATAATAATTTTTCTATTATTTATCTTTTTATTCATTTTTTAATTTATTTTTAATTATTTATTTTTAATTATTTATTTTAATTATTTATTTTATTATTTATTTTAATTATTTATTTTATTATTTATTTTATTATTTATTTTATTATTTATTTTAATTATCTATTTTAATTATTTATTTAATTATTTATTTTAATTATTTATTTAATTATTTATTTAATTATTTATTTAATTATTTATTTTAATTATTTATTTTAATTAATTATTTATTTATTTTAATTATTTATTTTAATTATCTATATTATTTTATTATTTATTATTTTTTTATCCTGTTTAATTTTTTAATTATTTTTTATAATAAATTCTAAAATAAATAGTTTTTCTATTTTATTAAATATCTTTATAGTTATTTTTATCTTAAAACTTATTTCTTCAAACATTTCAATTTAATATTTGTAAAAAAATTTTAATAAAATTTTTAGTATTTTTAAGCAATCAAAAAAATATGCTTCTATAATCTTCTCTTTTTTAGATTTCTATAATTTGAAATTATGTAAATTGGTTATTATAATTTTTTTCATTATATATAAGTTTAAATATAGCTTACTTCCCAATCATTTTTAAGCAATAATTTAATATCTTTTTTAAAGTGTTTTTGTCTTTTTGATTAGCTGTATTTATAAAAAAATATTTTTTGCTTCTTTTTGTCTATTTAAATATTATATTATACTCTTTAATTTTTTTCTTAGAAATTTAAAACTCTTCTCTTATTATATTTCTTTTAATATTTAATAGTTTATTTGTTGTTTGTTTTTATGACAATTTATTTACTTGTATATATCTTTTTGCTATATTTTTTATTTTTTCTACGTATTTTTTTCCTTAAAAATAGTATTTTTTGAAAAAATTATATTATTTTATGATTTTATTTTGTATAACTTTTAGGTAAATTTTATTTTTATTATCTATAGTCTTTTGTCAATTTGTTATATGTAAATTCTGATAATTTATTTTGTATTTTAATTGAATTTTTTATATAAAAAAACTCATATAAATTCTATTTTTTGAAACAAATTTGTCAATTTATGTAAACAATTTTTGTGACTTTATAAATTCTTTCTTTTTACACAAATCCCAAGTGTTTTAGCTTATTTTTTTGACTTATAATTCTCGTTTTTCTTATTAAAATTATTTTATTCTTTACTTACAAATTTTTGTTTCTATATTTTACCAAACATTTCTTCTTTTTAGTATTAATAATTTTTTATTTTTTTGTAAAATTTTATCTATTAAAAATAAATCTTTTTACCTATATAATATTTGCATTTATAATTAAAAATATAATATTCTAAATTCAAATGCTTTTTTAGCTTATTATATATTTTTTTGAAGATAAATAATAAATAATAAATAATTATTAATTATTAATTTTATTTATTACTTTTTATTTATTATATTTATTCTTTTTATATAACAAAAAAGAAGTAGAAAAAATTTTATTCTTCTACTTCTTTGGCGGAACAGAGAGGATTTGAACCTCCGCGGCCCTTGCGAACCCTAGCAGTTTAGCAAACTGCCCCCTTCAACCACTTGGGTACTGCTCCTTATAAATATAATGCTAGATATTTCTATCTAG
>CALXZR010000001.1 GCA_944393295.1 uncultured Clostridia bacterium | reverse complement strand
ATTATTTTACATTTATATTATTTATTATTACAGCCTTATAAAATTTTAAACTTAAATAAATTATATTTATTATAACACATTTTTCAAAAAAAAGTATATAAAAATGGGAAAGGAGAGCACTTGCTCTCCACATGGCTCTCGCCATTTTCCCCTAGCTGTTACATTCTACAACAAATGTAGGCACAAAGCCCTTCTTTTCTGAGTTCCGGTTTTATTTGATTTTGTGCCGGCGCTAGCGCAATTTCTTTGACGTCAGTCCACTCCGCAAGTTTCCTCACTAAAGATGGATATGACATAAGAAAATCGGCAATTTGATGTATCTGGTGTTGCTGCTTGATATAGATATTACCAAGCTTTTCGACCTCCTCTCTGCTTATCTGTGCCCGCTTAAAATCTTCGTTCCTCTCGCCTATTGCTCTTATAAGAGCATCTTTTAAGTTTTCCTTCATTTTGTACCTCCAGCTCTATCTAATGTTTCGTGTTCTTTGATATTATAACATTTTTTGTATTTTAAGTCAAATATTATGTTAACACTTTTTTCGACATAATTCTTATCTTTTAAGTAGAAAACTTATTATAATATTTTCCCTTTATTAATTGACCAATTTTTAAAAATATGCAATAATTTAATTATAGATATATCAGAATAATTTAAATTTAAATATTTGATAAGAGGTTTTTATGAATTATTTAGAAGAAGCCAAAAATGGAAATAAATTTTCCTTTGAGCAATTAATTTTAGAAAATCAATATGCTATTTATAAAACTGCACGTGTTTTTTTTCAAGAAGAAAGTGAAATAAATCTTGCTTTAGAAAGAACTTTTTTTGTTGCTTTTCGTGAAATTAAAAGTTGTAAAAATGAAGAAAGTTTTTTAATTTGGATTTTAAATCAACTTATTTTAACTTGTAATGCACTTGAAGAGAGCAAAGCCAAAAATCCTACAGCTTTGCCACCAGCAGAACCATATACTTCTTACGAAGACTACAAACAAAATTCTTTAGTTGAGCAATGTATTTCAAAATTAGAAGTTGAGCTTCGACTAACGGCATTATTATATTTTTATATTGGTATCTCAGTTAAAGAAATAGCAAGGCTTTTAAGAATTTCTGAACATGAAGTAAACAAAAGAATTGAAAAATCACGTACGGATTTAAATAATATATTGTTTGAAAATTATTAAAGAGGTAATTATATGAATAGTTTTAACAATAATGACGATAAAATTAGAGAAAAATTATCACAAGATAAATTTATTACAGATTCAAATAAAAATGTAATAAATAATTATATTCCCAATGAAAAAATAAAACCAAAAAAAATTTCTCAATCACAAAAAAGCTTTTTCATTTTTATAGTAATTATAGCATTATTATTAGTAGCCTTTATACTATATTTATATGAAAGTAGCTCATCTTCAGATTTATCTGAAGCCCCAAAAGAAGTAGAAGACTCTATTTCACTTGTAGATAAAACCTATAATGAAGCTAATGGTATAGCAAATAACAATTCTATTTCTAGTGAAAATACTAATATTTCTAATGAAGAACCAAACTCTTTATCTACTGATGGTTTAGATTTAGAAAACTTTAAAAAATTTTTAAATAGTTATTCTTATGCTATTAATAGACTAACAAATCTAAATAATGATGTAATTGAAAAAAATACTATATATATCTATATTGCTATGAAATATTTTGATACACAATCTACTCAAATGTCTAGCTTAGATACCACTAACACTCAATTTGCAAAAACAAAGGACAATATTAATAAATTCATTTATGATATAAGTGGACAAGAAATTACAGATACATTATCAACTTATGAGGATTATGTTGTATATTCAAGCTTTGCTAATTCTTATGATTATGGTTCTAAATCTAATGTACTAGAACAATATAATTGCACAGATGTACAATTATCTGGAGAAGAAGATGGAGTCTATAATGTTATTGCCAAAGTTACTAGAACTACTTTAGATAAAAATATAGACTATGAAGTTTCTATAAATGTTAGATTAAATGAAAATTTCAGCTATGTACCTTACCAAATAACTTCAATTGTTGCTCAAAATTTATCTGAAGATTTTGATTCAACTTTTCATTTAGTAAATTTATATGATTTAACCTTAGATGAAATTAATCTTGCTAAAGAAAACATTGGCATTTATTTAAATAGAAATAGATTTAATAATTTAACAGATGCAGATTATACAATTTCAATAAATTCTATAGAAGCTTTTGAAGATGGCTCTTATAGATTTAATATTACAGCATATTGTTTTGGTAATCAAAATGAAAAACTAGAAAATCAATATACAGTAACAGCTACTAAGGAAATGAATAATATCTCTATTAAAGATATTGTTTAAAAATAAAAAATCTTCAGCTTTTGCTGAAGGTTTTTATTCATTTTTTTCTTCTGATTTTTTATCTTCTGATGATTTTTCATTTTTGTTATTTTTTTGATTTTGATCTGTAAGAAGATTTTTTATTAATATTTTCTTTAAAACATCTTCTCTTACATCAGCTATTAAAGTTCCATTTTTAGCTATTGACATTTTTCCAGTTTCTTCTGAAACAACAACTACTATTGCATCAGATTCTTTAGAAATACCAATTGCAGCTCTATGCCTTGTTCCTAATTCTCTTGCAATATCTTTATCGTCAGAAAGTGGAAGCATACATGAAGCTGCTGCTATTTTATTGTCACTTATAACTACTGCACCATCATGAAGTGGTGTATTTGGAACAAATATATTTACCAATAACTGTGGTGATATTTCTGCATCTATTGGTATACCCGTTGCTATTATATCTTGTATCCTTATATCTCTTTCAATTACAATTAAAGCTCCTGTTTTTGTCTTAGAAAGCTCTGTAGCTGCAATTGCTATTCTATAGATATTTTCCTTTTTCTTAGCATCTAAATCTTTTTCTAACCCAAATAATCTAGTAAACCTATTCGAACTTCCAATTTGTTCTAAAGCTCTTCTAAGCTCTGGTTGGAAAACTACAATTAATAAAAATACTCCATAGGTCATAACAGACGATAAAATATAATTTAATATGTATAAATTTAAAAATTTACTTAGTACAGTTACTAAGACTAAAACAATAATTCCTTTTAATAATTGCCAGGCTCTGGTATTTTTTAACATTTGGAATGCTTTATAGGCTAAAAAACAAACTATTGCAATATCTATTATTAAAGTAATTAATTTTATCGGATATAAGTATAAATCTTTTAAATAGTTTAATATATTTTCTTCATATAAAATTTTAAATGATTCTGCTAAATTTTCAATCATTAACTTATCCTTCCTAAATCATATATTTATGCTGCAACTAAATAAAATATAAGTGTACCACATACAGAAAATACCATTAAAAGTAATAATACTATTGCTATAATTCTTTTCATTAGTTTCATTTTATTCATTTTTTTCAGTCCTCTCTTATATAATATATACTAGTTTAACATATCTACTTAAGTTTTTCAATACAAAATTTTTCCTAAATGTAAAGTTTGAGAATCATTTTTTTAATAAAAAACAAGAATAAAATTTTCTAAGTGGCAAAGCCACACAAGAAAATCTAATTCTTCCATAACTATCTTCTAAGGAAACTCATCACTATCGTGGATGACTTTCCTAAGAATATAAAAAAATGCCTTAATATTTCAAAATTTAATATTTTGAAATATTAAAGCTCTAATTTATTGGTACTTTATTTAAAATATAAAGTTGGATTTACTGCCTCACCATTAATATACATCTCAAAATGAAGATGTGGTTCATCTAAAACTTCAAAACTAGCTGTATCTCCAACTGTAGCTATAGTTTGTCCCTTTTCAACAGTTTCACCAGTTTGTACAAATTCTGTAGTTAATAAGTTTGAATATATTGTTTTGTAACCGTTACCATGATCTATTGTTATGGTTAAACCATATCTTGGATCACTTTTTATACTTTCTACTTTTCCTGCTTCTGAAGCAACTACAACCGAAGTTCTTTCAGCTTTAATATCTATTCCTAAATGAGTAGTCCACTCCTCTAAAGTGTTAGAATATATTAAAGTATCACTTGCAAAATCCTTTGAAATTTCTCCAGCAACAGGTGCCATAAAACTTAATTCTGTACTTTCTGAATTATTAGAATCTGCTGTATTTGTATTGTTTACACTATTTTCTGTAGTATTTGAAGTATTATTGTCTACTACGTTATTCACTGTATTATTTACAATATTATTTGCATTATTATTTGCAGTATTGCTTACAGTATTTTTTGATGTATTGCTTGTCTTTTCTTTCTTTTCAGTAGTTGTATTTGTATTTTCTACTACTTTACTAATTGTATTATTAGATACATTATTTGTAGTATTTTGAGCTGTATTATCTTCTTTTCCCTTATCTTGAGTGCTACTTGCTGAAACTGTATTATCATTAGGTACCATAGAATTTACAGCTCCTAAATCTAAAACACTTAAATCTGCTTCTTCTTTTAATTTTTTATTATAAATTGTAAAAATAACAATAAAAGCAATTATAGAAACTACTAAAACAACACCAAAAATTGTTATCATTTTGTTCATTTTTTCTTCTTCAAAAAAATCTCTTTTACTCATATCTTCTTCCTTTCTATTATTAGAATTTCAATTATATTTTAAGTATTTGCATTTTTTTGAAGATTATTCACTTATTTCCACATCTTTATAATAATGTTTAATAATTTCCATATAATTCTTTCCTTGCTTTGCCAAGCTATCACTTCCTGTTTGACTTAATCCAACTCCATGTCCATAACCTATTACTGCAAAATGAATATTATTTTCAATTATTTCAATTGAAAATTTTGCTGATTTTAATCCAAAAATACTTCTTGCCTCTACTCCTGAAATATTTTTATTTCCTATTTTAATAGTCTTTACTCTATCAGCTTCTGTATATTCCATTATTTTAATTGCATCTTCTTCATCAAAATTTATAGAAAAATCTGAATATTTTTCTAGCATTTTTGCTACTAATTCATCTTTAGATAATATAACCTCTGATTGATAACTACTATATGCTTCTTCTCCACTAGTTTCTACACTTACTAAATATGGAAAACTTCCGCCCCAAACATATTCTGGCTTTTCTGTTTTTCCACCACTATTACTATGAAAAAAAGCATTTATAGGTTCATTTTGATATAATATTACTTTTCCTTTAGTAGCATTTACTGCTTCTACAATTTTATTCCAGTATTCTTCTCTTTTATCTTCTTCCCATCTAGCCATTCTATTTTCTTTAGAAATCCAAGCTTGACAACATAAAGAACTGTCGCATACAGAAGCATTTTCATGTTTTCCTCCACTTTTTATCTTATATATTGTATATGTTCTTGCAACAACAGCTTGAGCTTTTAAAGCTTCTAATTCAAAACTTGCCGGCATTTCAGCAGATACAACTCCTAATAAGTATTCGTCTAAATTAAGATTTTCTATACTATTATCAGCCGTATGTAATAATGATATTGTTGTATAATCTCCATAATTAAATGGTTCTATATTTTCTACCACTTCATTTGATACAGTTTCTTGAACTTTATCATCTTTATTTACTAAAAACGGTAATATTATAGCAACTGCAATCGCAAAAACTATATATTTTAAAATTTTTTTAAACATATTGATATCCTTCTACAAAATTTGCTTTTACCTATTATTTAGAAAATTCTTTTAATGAAACATTTTCATTAATTAATTTATTCCTAAATTCCTTTAAAATTCTTTTTTCTATTCTTGATACCTGAACTTGAGAAATACCAAGAATTTTAGCAACTTGTGTTTGAGTTTTCTCTTTGTAAAATCTTAATATAATAATTTTTTTATCCCTTTCCTTTAGTGAATTTACCATTTCGTTTAATACTATCTTATCTATAATTTTTCCTTGTTCATCACGATTATTGACTATCTTATCTATTTTTGTACAACTGCCGTCCTCATAAACTTCTTCATTAATAGATTCTACCTGTTTTGAAGCTTCTATGGCAGATACTATATCTACCTCTGGCACATTTAATAATTCAGATAATTTTTTTATTGAAATAGACTCTCCTTTTTCTAATACATATTTTTTCTCAATCTCTCTAATTTTAATTCCTAGCTCTTTTGTTGATCTACTTACTTTTATAATACCATCGTCACGAATAAACTTTTTTATTTCTCCTAAAATATATGGTACTGCATAAGTAGAAAATTTTACACCAAATTTGAAATCAAATTTTCTAATGGATTTTATCATTCCTATACATCCTATTTGATATAGATCTTCAAGTTCATATCCTCTACCAACAAATCTTTTTGCTATGCTCCAAATAAGTCCATTGTTTAACTCTATCATTCCTTCTAAAGCTGCAGAATTTCCAAGAGTTGCGCCTTTAAGCATAGCTTCGTTGTTTTCAAACATAAAACCTCCTAAAGTTTTTATTTTGCTAAAATCTTCTTCTATGCTTAATAATTAATTTTAAATTATTTAATTTCGTATGTATTTACTGAAAAATCCTTTTCTTTTTTTATCTTTTTTCCCATTGTTATTTTAGTTCCAAGTCCCACTACAGACTCTACTTTCAGAGAATCCATAAAGCTATCCATTATAGTAAAACCCATTCCAGAACGTTCTAAATTTCCTCTTGTTGTATATAAAGGCTCTTTTGCCTCTTCTATATTTTCTATTCCCTCTCCATTATCTGATACTTCAATTTCTATTTCATCTTCATATAGTTTTGCCCTTACTTTAACAATTCCTTCTGTATTTGGATATGCATGAATTATGCTATTTGTAACAGCTTCAGATACTGAAGTCTTTATATCAGCTATTTCTTCTATAGTAGGATCTAATTGTGTCGCAAAGGCTGCAACTGCAATTCTTGCAAAAGCTTCATTTGCTGACTTACTTAAAAATTCTATTTTCATTTCATTTTTTACAGGTTTATTCATATATAAAAATTCCTTTCCAATCTAATTATTAGAAAATAATCTTTGCAAATAAATTATCCATTTACGATTTTAGATTCCTCTATAATGGGAATTATTTTTAATATTCCTGCCATTTCAAAGACTCTTCTTATTTTAGGATTTACGTTTACCATCTCTATTTTAGTACCATAGCTACAAGCTGTTTTATACCTTCCAATTACTAGTCCCACTCCGGCGCTATCCATAAATACAACACGATTAAAATCAAGTATAACTCTTTTAGGCATAAATCTTTGAATTTCATAATCAATTCTCCTTCTTATAATTTCTGAAATGTGATGGTCTAATTCTTCTGTAATTTCAAAGACCAACACCTTGTCCTCTACGAAATGTTTTACATTCACTAAACTACAACCTCCTTTTCTTTTGTTCTGTCTTAATATTCTATATTTAAAATGAAATCTCCTTCGAAGAAATTTAGGAAGTTTTGGCGAAAAAAAAGAAGTCATTGACTTCTTTTTTTCTTTTATTATATTTTATTCTCTTTTAACTTAAAAAAATATCTTATTTGAGTTTAATTGACAAAAAAGCTAATAAATTTTAGATTAAAAACCAGGAGAATAATCCGGAAAATCTTCATAAACATATCTTTCTGATTCAGATACATCATCTTTTATTATATCTCCATCCTTGTCATATACAATATAATTACCAGTTGTTTCATTTTTTTCAAAAGTAACATTAGAAGAACTACTCTCTACAAAAGCTTCTTTAGTACTATTTGAGC